>JAJFID010000204.1 GCA_021775325.1 Rhodospirillales bacterium | reverse complement strand
GCAGGACATCATCGCCATTCTGGGTATGGATGAGCTGTCAGAAGAAGACAAACTCACCGTGGCCCGTGCCCGTAAGATCCAGCGCTTCCTGAGCCAGCCTTTCCACGTTGCTGAAGTCTTCACAGGCTCACCCGGCGTGCTGGTTTCTCTCGAAGACACCATTCGTGGCTTTAAGGGCATTGTTGACGGCGAATACGATCACATCCCCGAAGCTGCTTTCTACATGGTTGGCACCATCGAGGAAGTGCTCACAAAAGCCAAGAAGATGGCAGCGGAAGCGGCGTAACAGATCGTCGCTTGAAGAAGGACTGAACCATGGCCGATACAACTGAATTTGAACTGGTATCTCCGGCCCGTCTGCTCAGGTCAGAGCAGGTGGAAATGGTTGTTGTGCCGGGCGGTGATGGTGACATCGGTGTGTTGCCGGGTCACTCACTCCTGATCAGTACCGTCCGTCCGGGCGTCATCGACATCCACGAGGGCGGCAAGGTCCGTGAACGTATCTTTGTGGATGGTGGGTTTTGTGAGGTGTCGCCGGAACGTTGCACGGTTCTGTCTGAATCAGCGATACCGGTAGGCGAGATCGATAAGGCCGACGCGGATGCGCAGCTTAGCGCTGCCAACGAGGCGCTGGCCAGCGCTGACGCTGACGGCAAATCGACAGCCGAGGCCGAAGTCAAAAAGGCCGAAGCCCTGGTCGCGGCAGCCAACGCGGCCTGATTTCGACAGCAAAACGGCGGAAATTCTATTGAGGGCGTTTGCCACTTTGGGCAACGCCCTTTTTCAATTCTTCCCGCCTTGTGTCTGGAACACATTCGGGCGGGTGATCCAACCAATATAGAGAATGGAAATCAAGATGGGTGCCGGATACGCAGGATTGTTTCTGAGTGCGTTTCTGGCCTCCACGTTCGTGCCGTTTTCTTCGGAAGCGGTGCTCGTGGCCATGGCGGCCATGGACGGTTATGAAACGGGTGTGCTGCTGGCCGTTGCCAGTCTGGGAAATACGCTGGGCGCATTGCTGAACTGGGCACTGGGACGATTTTTCCTGCGCTGGAAAGACCGTTCATGGTTTCCCGTCTCACCAACACACCTTGAGCAGGCGACGCAATGGTTTAACCAGTACGGCGCATGGTCACTGTTGTTGGCCTGGGTGCCGATCATCGGTGACCCGCTGACACTGGTTGCCGGCATCCTGAGAACCAACGTGTGGCTGTTCCTGATTTTGGTGGGAGTCGGAAAAACAGCACGTTATGCCATGATCCTGGGTGTGTTCGACTACGTTTTGCGTTGAACCGAAAAGCTGAAGTCACAGGGCACCCCAAGTGAAAAAAGGGGATCAACGAAAATGTTGATCCCCCACCGAGAGTATTTGTTTGCCTACGGGCAAACAGAGATACAGTTTTTAATCGATACCTATGCGTCGATCCATGCGAACTCCGGATATTCGCTGGCACCAAGCTGACCATTGGCGTGTTTGGTCAGACCTTTAACCCTGGTGGATTTGCCATCGATGATGTTGCGATGTGCCGGAATGATCACACCAGAACCATCCCGCACAATTTGCTGCATCTCACACTGCAGCGCATAACGGTTCTCCGGATTGGTTTCTGCCTTGGCCTTGTCCAGCAGCACACCCATACGCTCATCCTTCCACCATGTATCACTCCACGGAGCTTCGGGATGATAAGCGATATCCAGCATAATGGTGGCCGTCGGACGCATGTTCCAGGCGGTCACATTCATAGGCGTGTTCTGCCAGATTGATCCCCAGAATCCATCGGTCGCCATCTTCTTGACCTGTAGATCGAAGCCAATCTTCGAGCACTCACGCTGCATCATCAGAACAACATCCGTGATACCACTGGAAACTTCCGCCACCTGGATTTCGGCTGACGTGATACCCGACTTGTCGATGTAGTGTTTGGCCTGATCCGGGTCATACGGATGAATGGGGATTTCCTTACAGAAATCGACGCCATAAGCCACGTTGATGGGCTGATCATTACCCACCGTGCCGTGCCCCTTCAAAAGCGACTTCACAATCTTGTCGCGCCGCTGAAGCAACTTCATGCCTTTAACAAAATCAGGGTTATTGCCCGGTGCTTTTGTCGCCAACAGGCATATCCCCATATAGGACCCGGACGGAATTGACACGACTTCCACACCATCACCACCTTCAATCTGCTTGATGGCCTTGGGATCAATGTTCGTCGCCAGATCCGTATCGCCTGCGAGCAACGCATTGACGCGGGCTATGGGGTCGGTAATCCCGAAGATTTCAAGGGAATCCACATTGGGCCCGTCCCGCCAGTAGTTTTCGTTCCTGACGTGGCTGGAGCGAACGCCAGGCTGATATTCGGTCAGCTTGAAGGGGCCGGTTCCAACCGGGTTCTGCCAGTTTGTTTCACCTTCTTTGTGAACCTTGAACTGTTTTTCACCGAGCACGGCGGCCAGATCAGCATACGAGCCATTCAGAATGGCTTTAACCTCATAGGGGCCTACTTTCTTCCATTCTGTAACAGCCGCCACCAGTGACTTCACAACAGACGTGGAATCGTCGCCATAGTGGCGGTTCATGCTATGGACAACGTCATCGGCGGTCAGTTTGCTGCCGTCGTGGAACTCCACACCCTTGCGGATCTTGAATGTCCATTCTGTGGCATCCGAGTTCGAGCCGAACTCTTCGGCCAGTTCGGGCTGCGGGACCAGGTCTTCGCTCAACTGGACAAGACCATTGTATGTCGCACGACCGCGACCGTAATCTGTGGCCGTACCCATACCAATCGGATCCATGATATCGTCAGGTCCCTGGATATGTGTGGCTACTTTGAGGTGGCCGCCTTTCTTGGGCGTTGCTGCCAGCGCATCTGTTGCGCCGGTAACGATGCTGCCAGCGACGGCAACAGAAAATCCGGCTGCCACCATCATCTGCATGGCTTCCCGGCGGCTTGCACCGCGCTTCAACGCAAAGCGGAGGCTGTCCTGCTCGGCGCCTGTCAGGTCGGCGTAGGTGCCGCCGGTTTGTACGCTGTTTTTCGTTTCATTTGTCATTTTGGTTTCTCCCTTGGTTTAATTGACCACTATTGTGGTCGCTCACGTTTAGTATCGCAAATCAGATTTTATGAAAAATTCTAACCATGAACAAAGTTAGCATCGCTCCACAAAATCATTTTGACGGGTAATCGACATTTATTGTCGAATAACTGGCTCTTCATGTTCTTTGGCGATCATTTTACTGAGTTGCCGGCGAAATCCCAGTTGTCCGCCGTCAATTGACAAATCAATGTTCGGCGTAGTCATTTCTGTCATGCCCACTTGTACGTTTTCCAGAATAATCACGTCTTCCTCAAACACCTCGCGTACATCATTACTCATCATGTCTGACAAATCCTCATCATCCGGTCGGATGTTTCTGAGCTGGAACCAGAAATAGCGCGTTTCCGTTTCCGAGATAGGGGTCATAAAGTTGTAACTGTCCATAATGAATGTTTGATCATGGTGATTGTCGTCGGGTGCGCCGGTGCCAGTTGGCGCGAATATCGCCCGGATGAGTGCGAGGCAGGGGTAGCGAACTTCGTAGTGCTGCAGACGGTCACAGTTGCCTTCGAATTCGATGATTTTTTTGTAAAACGGGGCGGGCTCCACATCCAGCATCCAGCGATGTACCGCAACACCATCATCTTTCTTGGTTATCGAAAGGGGTGCATCTTTGGCCGCGTCCTGAGCAAATGACGATTGATGCACCCAGGCCACATGGGTGGGGTCGAGCAGGTTATCCGTCATCAACAGGTAATTGCACTTGATATCCATGGATGCCCCACGATTGATGCCCCATGCCGGATCTTCGTAATGCTCGATGACAAAAATATCGTCGGTGTCTGCTCTGGATGCATCGCCCATCCATATCCAGATCAATCCGTATCGCTCATGAACCGGATAGGACCGCACCCTCGCGTTTGGTGGAATGTCACCCTTGCCGGGTGCTGCAACACACTGGCCGGTACAATCAAAGGTCAGGCCGTGATAACCACATTCAACCGTGTCGCCTTTGATCCGCCCCTTGGACAGGGGCAGTTTGCGGTGCGGGCAGGCGTCTTCAAGGGCAATCAACCCACCGGAATCGGTGCGGAAGATACAAACCTTTTCACCAAGAATGCGAATTTGCTGAAGCTCACTGGAAACGTCCGTTCCCCATGCTGCCACATACCAGGCATTTTTCAGAAACATTCCTAAGTCCTTACGTCTCTATAATTATCTTAAGTCACTTTCGCCGAATTTTCCTCATGGAAATTCGGCGGGGACCACGATCAATTTAATAATCCGCCGGCGATAATGTTGCGCTGGACCTCCGACGAGCCTTCATAAATTCGCATGATCCGTACATCGCGCACAAAACGTTCCAGTGGCATTTCTCTGGTATACCCGTATCCGCCATGGATCTGGAGCGCCTTGTCGGTGACTGTCGCAGCCATTTCCGAGCAGAACAGCTTTGCCATGGAAGATTGACGGCTGAAACGCGCGCCACTCTGACGCAGGGAAACGGCGTGGTCGGCCAAATGACGCGATGCCTGCAGTTGGGTCGCCATATCGGCAAGCATCCACTGAATGCCCTGATAGCCGCCCAATGCCATGCCGCCAATCTGACGTTCCTTCACCCACGAAATTGCCAGATCCATGGCCGCCTGGGCGATGCCGATGCACATGGCCGCAACTTCCAGCCGTCCGTTGTCGAGCACTTTCATGGCCGTCTTGAAACCGCTGGCTTCCGGCCCTAACCGGTTTTCTTCCGGGATAACGCAGTCAAACGACAATTCGAAAACATGTCCACCTTTAAGGCCCATGGTTTTCTCGGCGGGGCCAGCTTGAAATCCGGGTGTATCGTGATCAATGACAAACGCACTGATGCCACGGTGACCAGCATCCGGATCGGTTATGGCAAAGACAATGATGAAGTCTGCCACTGCACCATTGGATATGAAATGTTTAACACCTTCAATGTGATAACCGCCGTCGACACGCGTGGCGCGGGTGCGCATATCAGCTGGATTGGAACCGGCGCGGGGCTCAGTTAAAGCAAAGGCCCCAAGTGTTTTACCTTTGGCTGCATCGGGAAGGTACCGCGCGCGGAGTTCGTCGTCCCCGCCGAGCAAAATGGAATCAGTCGCCAGAAAATGAGCCGTCACCACTGATGCTGTTGATCCGCACGCCCCGGCGATGGCTTCAACACAGGCGAACATTGCTGATGCGGAAATACCCGCACCGCCCCACTTTTCCGGGAGATTCATGCCCATGATTCCCAGTTCGGCAAGTTTGGACAGGTGTCGGGATACAAACTGGCCCGTTTCGTCGATTGTTTGCGCGGCAGGCACCAGTTCGGCCTCCGCAAAGCTTGAGATCATGTCAACAATTGCCTGCTCTTCCGAGCCATCATCATGAGCCATGTTACATTCCTTTACCGATGGCACCATTTTTCGAAAGCTGTTCGATTTCGTCCGGACTCAACCCCAGTACAGATGACAGAATTTCGGAACCGTGTTGCCCGAGTGCCGGTGCCGGTGCCTGATCACCGCGTGCCATATTATGAAAATGAACAGGCTGCTCCATGCCGGTAATACTGCCGAGTAACGGATGTATCTGTTCCGGCAGCAGTGACCGTTCAGCGACCTGGGTACTTTTGATGGCCTGTTCCATGGACCATATGGGCGAGGCGGGAACCTTGTGACGGGTCAGCAGATCAATAGCTTCTTCGGCATCCATATGAGAAAGCTGGTCCTCGATGATCCGACGCATTTGCGGCTCATGTCGTGTTCGTAACTCATCGGTGGCGAATATTGGATTTTCGTATACCTCAGGACAGTTGAGAGCTTCTGTAAGGTTTCTGAACTGCGCGTTTGTAATGACGGCAATGACAATCTGGCCGTCCCGCACGTCAAATACTCCGAATGGTGTTGTCAGCGGATGGCGGTTGCCAATCCGACTTGGATGGATGCCTGCGAACTTCGACTGCGCAATCGCGGTTGGCAGCAGGGAGAACAGGGAATCAAACATGGCCACATCCACGTGTGTACCCCGGCCTGTCTTTGCCTTGCCCAGCAATGCCGCCAGGATGGCCCATGATGCGAACAGCCCGGCGCAAAGATCGCCAAACGATTCCCCGACCTTGAGTGGCGACCCGTCTTCTTCACCGGTCACGTCCATGAGCCCCGACATGGCCTGTGCAATCAGATCGAAGGCCGGGCGATCCGACAAGGTGCCGCTTTGCCCAAACCCGGAAATGCTGGCGTAGACCAGTCCGGGGTTTGCCTTTGAAAGTGTTTCGAAGCCGATGCCCAGCCGGTCGGCGACCCCCGGTTTGAAGTTCTCAACAACCACATCACACTTGCGGGATAAATCCACAGCGAGTTTTCGACCTTCGTCGGTTTTCAGGTCAAGGGAGATGCTTTTCTTGTTTCGATTACACAGGAGGAACAAGGCACTGTGCCCGTCCCGGAACGGCCCGATTTCGCGATAATCATCCCCGTGGGGCGGCTCGACCTTGATAACTTCGGCACCGATATCGCCAAGAATGGCTGTGCAGTACGGTCCGGAGAGAACGCGCGTAAAATCTAGAATACGAACACCATGGAGCGGCCTTCGCGGTTCGTCTGAATCGGGGGAGCTGTTTGTCATGACCTAAATCATCTACGGGTGAGCAGTTGAAGATAATGATTGTGCACAGTTATGATATAAGTAAAAATATTACTATACTATAATATCTATATGACTTACCTATTATGATAACGCTCCGCCATCTGCTGTATTTTGCTGCGACCGCTGACCATGGCAGCACTGCGGCTGCGGCAAGGGCGCTCAATATCTCGCAACCATCCATATCGGTCGCCGTACGAGAACTGGAACTCCAGTTGGGCGAACAGTTGTTTGTTCGTAACCCGGCCAAGGGACTGGCGTTGACGGGGATAGGCAGACAGAAACTCATACAGGCGAGGCGGTTGTTGACGGGATTCGAGGCGTTTGGCGCGAGTGGACGGCAAGGCGGCGGTTCACGCGGCATCGTTTCGTTTGGATACTTTTCCACATTGGGGCCATCCCATGTTCCGAAAATCCTGAAACTGACCGGACAGCAATTGCCCGGACTTGAAATCGATCTGACCGAGGGCGATCTCGAAACCATGCATCAGCAAGTCGAACAGGGTCAGATTGAACTGGCGCTGACCTACGATGTGGGATTGGGTGGACGTATAAAAACACATACCGTCGCCCAATATCCGCCCCATGCGTTGTTACCCGAAGACCACCCACTGGCCCGTAAAGCGACAGTCCGTCTGGAGGATCTGGCGAAGTGTCCATTTGTTCTGATCGATCTGCCGCACAGTCGCGAGTACGTCTTGTCGTCATTCCGGAGTAGGGGGATTGAGCCCGATGTTCGCTATAAACCCAAATCTCTGGAGATGGTGCGGGGACTGGTTGCAAACGGGCTGGGGGTTTCAGTGCTTTATACCCGCCCGGCAATTGACCTGGCGTATGACGGTGAACCCATTGCCTGCCGACCTATATCCGGTCAGACAACAATCCAGAAACTGGTGTTGGCGCAATCGAGTGAAGCGGCGTTAAGTGAGCCTGCTTCAGCTCTGGCGGACTGTATCAAGAACTGGTTTTCCTGACTATCCTGTACATGGGTCACTGTTTTCGTGGGACGTCGTTTCTGGTGTTAAATCCAGACCAGAAAACATTCGTTGCTTTCTCCCCGGAACAATCATGCGGTATGTTCGACATTCAGTAAACTCGACCAGTTGTCCGGGAGACTCGCATGCCTGTTGTTGACAAAGAGTACATGGGGGACGCGTGGGCGGATGCCCAACCGGGCAGTGACCCGGTGCTGTATGGCAGTGCGACGTTGTCGCCAACCGGTGCATTTGAAGCCCGCAGTCTGCAGACGTTCTCTCTCGAATACACGGCGGGCAGGTTCGGTCTGGACGATACCGGATCAATCAAGGTCGTTCACCGTTACTCCAACGACTGGGGCACCCTGCAAACGGATGATCCCACGGCCCACAACTATGTGACTGCACATGCAAGCAATGGATCAAAACTGCAGCTCGTCTATCAGGATGGCGGCGAACAACGCCCCTGGTATCGATCTCTCCGTGTAACGGTCAGAGGCGACGGGCTTTATGAAGGCGATACCATAACCATTGTGTTTGGTGATCGCACACATGGGTCGCCGGGATTGAAGCTTCAGACTTTCTGCGAGAGTGGATTTGAATTCAAGGTACTCGCAGATGTGTGTGCGACGGGGCATTTCCTGCCGGTCATGGACACACCCGTTATTACCATTGTGCCAGGCCCGGTCGCCGTGTGGAAAGCCATTCTGCCCAGCCTGCGCCGCCCTGGTGAGACCTTCCGCCTGGGCATCAAGGCCGAGGATCTGTGGGGGAATCCCACGGATCAGGCCGCCGGGGAATTTACGATCAGGTCGTCTATGCCCGTTGAAGGGTTGCCAGGCAGCCTCTCGTATACCGCCGGAAGTCGTGCCGTGGTACTTGATGGACTCAACGTTGAAGAGGAGGGCGTTCTTCGGGTGACGCTGCTGAATGACAATGGCGCGGTAGTGGCCGAATCGAGCCCGTTGGTCATTCAAAAAGGTGACATCGCCGGGTATTGGGGTGACATGCACGGCCAAAGCGGGGAGTCCGTCGGCATCAATACGGCCCGTGAGTATCACGAATTTGCGCGTAACCTCGCTTTCCTTGACGCCACAGGCCATCAGGCAAACGATTTTCAGGTGAACAATTCCTTCTGGCAATTGATTAACGAACTATCTGCGGAATACAACGAGGACGGTAGATTTGTTGTCTATCCGGGATATGAATGGTCCGGAAACACGGCGGTTGGTGGAGATCGAAATGTGTATTTCCGAAACGAAGGTCGTCAGATCAGGCGGTCGTCCCACGCTCTGCTGCCAGACCGAAGCGATCTCCAAACAGATGCAAACACAGCCGGACAGTTGTTTGAGGACCTGCAGGATGAGGACTGCGTCGTGTATGCCCACGTGGGAGGGCGCTATGCGGATATCAGGCAGGCCCACGATCCACGACTGGAAACTGCCATGGAGATTCACTCAGCCTGGGGAACATTCGAATGGCTGTTGACGGACGGTTTTTCACTGGGCCACCGCTCAGGCGTGGTGTGCAACAGTGACGGTCACAAAGGCAGGCCCGGTGCCAGTTATCCCGGTGCGGCAAGTTTCGGTGCCTATGGCGGGCTGACCTGTTTTCTGGCAGAAGAACTGACCCGGGATGGGTTGTTTGAATGCCAGCGTCGTCGTCACCACTACGGTACTACCGGCAACCGGCTGCATCTGGATGTCCGCGCGAACTTTTCCGGTGGTGGTGTGTTGTTCGAACGTGACCCCCGCTATTTCTCAGTTGAGGGTCAATCCGTCGACGAAGTGATTATGGGGGATATCGTTCAGACAGATGATGCGGCAGTGGAACTTTCGGTGTCGTGTGTCACGCAGGCACCCATTGAACGGATCGACATCCTGAATGGCAGTGACGTCATCGAGACCATCCGGGGGTTCGATGAAACCTCGCCCGGCAACCGGATCAGGGTGATCTGGCAGGGAGCCGAGTATCGGGGCCGGGGCCGACAGACCAGGTGGCGCGGGCAGGCGCGCCTTGTCGGCGGCGCAATCGAAAGAATTTCGCCAATCAACGCCTGGAATCACGAACGGCCAACGGAACTGACAGCGGATGGTTGCGTCACGTTTGATACACTAACCACTGGTAACTTCGGTGGTTTCGACGCCTGGATCAGCGAAGGGGCGACCGGCAGACTGGAGATTGAGACGGACCATGTTTCCGGCAGCGTCGACCTCGCGGACATCGGCCTGGAGGATACGGTTCTGGATGCAGGTGGTCTGGAACGTCGGATCAGGATGTTTCGGTTGCCTGACGTTAATCCCTGTCGGGAGTTGACGAGGTCCGTACCCCTGTCCCTCAGGTCTGAAGGCGACAATCCCATCTGGGTTCGGGTTACGACGGAAGACGGTTTCAACGCCTGGTCCAGTCCGATTTTTATCTATCGACACCATAACGGGTAATGCTCATGCAGACAGTTCACGAAGAAATCGTACCGGCCAGACAACCCTGGTCCGGGGTCGTGCAAGCGGGTAACACACTGGTAATCACCGACCTGGAAGGTCAACAGGCCGTGGATTTCCTGTGTTACGATGCCAACAATACGGCAGACCGATACTCGGCCACCAACACAGTGAAAGTACAGGGTAACGTGTATGTGGGTCTTGGCACGGTGCTGTATGCCGATAGTGGAACAGCTTTGATGACAGTCATAGAGGACGCAATCGGTCAGCATGACACAGTTTATGGATGTTGCAGCAATCCCAACAACATGCTGCGCTACGGCGTTGAAACCACCGAGTCGTGCTATTCAAACTTCGAAGCAGCACTGGCAGACCGTGGCATGGGCCGTGATGCCATCGTACCCAATATTAACTGGTTTATGAGTGTACCCATTCTGGATGACGGCTCGGCGGGTGTGGCCAATGCCGCGTTAAAGCCCAACAGCCATGTCTCCCTGCGTGCCGAAACAGACGTGCTGGCCGTACTCTCCAATTGTCCGCAAATGCATAATCCGTGCAACGGTTACAACCCCAGCCCCATAAAAGTCGCGGTGTTAAGCGCGTAATCCGAACGTTCACACGTGTGACGAGGCAGCGGCGAACGTCCAGTGTTTTACAAACGTGCTGACCATGTAGATATTCCGGTCCATAAGATCATTCTTGACTGACGACCGCATGTATTGTTGGTTCGCCTTGCTTCAACAAAATTCACATACCATGGAAAAACATGACACAGTATTCAGAACTCGCACTCATCTTTAGAGAAATCCATGAGAAGTATCATGCCGGGCAGGATGTCAGAGATGCCTGGCAGCGTTTTTCCGAAGTGGCACAACAAACAAGCACATCCGTCGGCCCGTTGGACGCGATCAAGGAGTCTATCGACGTCTGTGCCGGTGACCGGCCCAAAGACACCTTTCGTGTGATGGATCATGGTTGTGGCGGCGGCATGAAAATCTTCTACGTTGCGGCTATCGGATATCCGAACATTTTTGGTATAAACGTCAATGATGACGTTGATTGGATTAATGGCGTGCTCCGTCAGGTGTTTGGTTATGATGAAGACCATTTCTATCGAACCGACGGAAAGCTTCTCCCATTTCCTGATAATTCAATGGACATGATTATCAGTTGCCAGGTGCTGGAGCACGTTTCTGACGCTGACATTGACAATTATTATTCGGAAGAGGCGCGTGTATTGGTCGATGGCGGCAGTGCGTTCCACGAGGTCCCGCATTCGTTCACGCCATTTGATTCGCATTCACGGCTTTGGTTCGCCCATTGGTTTCCGCCATTCCTGAGGCCACTTGCCTATGGTGTTCTGAAATCTATTCAGCAAAAAAAGAATCTTATGGGTGCCGGGCGTCTTTATGCTTCGCAGTTTTGCGGCACCTACGTCAGGCTCCGGTCACCCATTTATCATCGCAGGATGCTGATGAAGCATTTCGGAAGTTACAGGGACTTTACCAAGGAAAGATTACTCGGGCACCATGACTGGCAGGATTATGATCGTGATGGCAACCTCGTGGTTCGGAGACTGATCGATGTTCTGGTTAAGCTGCCGGTTCTGGGTTTGGTGTTTCAACCGCTATTCAGTAACCTGATGATGCTTCAGACCCTCGCGACAAAAAAGGCCGTATGATCCCGCATCGACCATCGTGAGCATCTGGAGCGTTGTGAATCAATGAATATAATCACGGAATGATGCAAATGCTGTCACGCCTGTTTTCTTTTGCGTCGAGGGCAATCGTACTCGCTGTTGTGGTGTTGTTTGTCGGTCATTGGGCAATCAATCTGGCAATGATCGCCAAACGCTCGTATCTCGGACTGCCCGTCGCTGATCTTTTGTCGTTTGAACGTCCCGTTGAGACGAAGGAGTTTTATCCGTGGATTTACTGGCGACGGTCTGAACGGATCAGTGACGACGTCAACATCGACGACACTGGCAGGCGAAAAACGGTCAAGGACCCTGTCGAAGGTGCGACAAGGGTTTTCATGTTTGGC
>JAJFID010000203.1 GCA_021775325.1 Rhodospirillales bacterium | reverse complement strand
CAGGGCGGATCAGAGACGGATCACCATAAACAAAGGCCCGTGTGGTGAAAATACCAGACGGACCTAGATCAAACGAAACAAAGAGGTGACCCCAACGGGGTTCGAACCCGTGTTTCCGGCGTGAAAGGCCAGCGTCCTAGGCCACTAGACGATGGGGCCACTTTGTGCGCACGTTCCTAAAGGTCCGGCGCAGGGAAATCAAGCCCCACATTCACGCTTCGGAATGATAATCGACAACCCTCTCCACTTCCTTTTTTGATCCCATGATAACGGGCACTCTCTGGTGCAGGCCTTCCGGCTGGATTTCGAGAATCCTGCCGTGACCGGTAGAGGCCATGCCGCCAGCCTGCTCTATAATCAAGGACATGGGGTTTGCTTCGTACAGCAGGCGCAAACGCCCGCCCTTGCTGCGGGTTTTTTCATCAATGGGATACAGGAAAATACCACTCCTGGTCAGGCAGCGGTGTACGTCCGCGACCATGGCGCCGACCCAACGGGTATTGAAGTCATTACCGCGTGGTCCATCTTTGCCGGCAAGGCACTCATCGATGTATCGCTGTACGGGTGCCTCCCAGTAACGTCGGTTGGATCCATTGATGGCAAACTCGGCTGTATGCTCCGCAATCTGTATGTCGGCACCTGTCTGGAAAAACCTGCCATCATCGGGGTTCATTGAAAATTTCTGTACCCCGCGACCGAGCGTCACCAACATTTCCGTTGATGTTCCGTACAACACATACCCGGCAGCCAGTTGCTCGGTGCCAGGCTGTAGTACTTCGTCGGCGTTACCCGAGTGGCCCACTTCTGCCTTCAGGATGGAAAAAATGGTCCCGACAGGGCCGTTGACGGCAATATTTGTTGAGCCATCCAGCGGATCAAACACAAGATAGTAACGTCCGCGCGGTTTTGAATCGTTGAATACAACGGTATCTTCCATTTCTTCTGACGCGATGGCGAGCACGTGGCCACCATTGTCCAGGCGCTCGATCAGAATCTCATTGGCGCGGACGTCCAGTTCCTTTTGCGACTCGTCCTGTACATTGGTGCCCACATCGGCAGCCAGATTGCCCGCCAGTGCGCCGTGACGAACCAGGGTCGATATCTGATGGCAGGCTTTTGCAACATCGCTGATAAGGCCAACAAAGTCGGCATCCAGCCCGATATGCCCGGCCTCTGTTTCCATATGTTCGTCCAGTGTCATGCGGTCATGCATGCGGGTGCCTCGTCCTGATTTTTGCCATTGCGCATTCCGATAGCACAATTATTGGCATGCCTCTAGCCAGGTTTCGCTCCGGTGATAAATATTTGGGTGCCGGGTTTGAATTCAGACACGAATAGACTATATTAGTGTCATTCTAATTGTCACCGGACTGGAGCCTGATTTTGTCAGACGGACTAGCAAACACTGAGTCACCTGATGCCGCAATCGGTATTTCGGATAGTGCTGCACGACGTATTGGTGCCCTGATTGAACAGGAATCCAACGGGCGCGATCTTAAATTTCGGGTTACGGTTTCGGGCGGCGGTTGTTCAGGATTTCAGTATGGTTTCGACTTTGACGAGACCATCAACGATGATGATGTCATCTTCGAACATGGCTCTGTAAAAGTTCTGGTGGACGAAGTGTCGCTTCAATTCCTTGGCGGTGCCGTACTGAACTACAAGGAAGAACTGATCGGTTCATTCTTTGCGCTGGAAAATCCGAATGCATCATCCACCTGCGGATGCGGGACCTCATTTTCCATATAGTCAAATAACCGCCTTTTCGGGCAGGCGCGTCATATAGACGTTAATGTGGCTGTTTTCCATTGGTCGGCTGGTAACCAGATAGTCCACGCCCTCTGGTTCAAAATGAAGTCGAATGCCGTCAAAAATGGCATTGCCTGAAGAAATTTTCACCCACAATTCATCGCCAATAATGTGTTGAGCAGCGGTGATATCGTGCTTATCAAACAGAATTTGCGTTTCCGCGCCAACTTCGACCAATTGCCCTTCCATGGTTGCACGAAACACAGGGTCGGGCTTTTGATCGGGAAATTCCGCAATGGATTCGACGCGCCTGTTTTTGTAGCGAGCGACAACGACGGAATAAATGCCGACGCAGAACGGAAAAGCATATGCCAGAAAAATCGAAAACAACGACAGGCCGGTATTGTTGTAGAGCTCGTCAATAAGCACCTTCAGGGGGGCATCGCCATTGCGAAACCAAGGTACCAGAAGTTGCCCGTAAAGATTGATCAAGGTGCCAATTATGAATGCCAGGATATAGGTACTCCGATCCCGGAGTTTGTCCGATATCAGGCGGCCAATCAGACTGTAATCCATAATGCAGTTACCATACTGAGTTTAAGATGCTGGGCGGTCATCTAATCATGTTAGAAACTGATATCCTATGGTCATATCGCGTTGTCACGACGATGTGTAGGGCAAATGCACTGAATTGATAGGCGTTTGGCAGGATTTCCGCTACCATCCCGTTTCCGGGAACACAGGAAGGCGGGCCGCTGGGACGATGACTGACACAGTTGTTTCCCGAAAACTGACGGCAATATTCTACGCAGATATTGCCGGGTATAGTCGACTGACGGGCAGTGATGAGGAAGGTACTCATCGTCGCGCGATGGATGCCCTCGACTTTACAACACAGACAATTGCCAATCAGGGGGGGTCTGTCCTGCGTTACGCAGGAGACGCCATACTGGCGGAGTTTAGCAGCGTGGTCGTTGCCATGGAGGCATCTATTGCAATTCAAAACGAGTTGCACAACCAGAATGCTGGTGTCTCGCTAGACCGGAAGGTGTTGATTCGCATTGGCGTCAATCTGGGTGACGTCATGGAAGACCGTGGTGAAATATTTGGTGACGGTGTTAATTTGGCGGCGCGCTTGGAATCGGTCGCCAAGCCTGGCGGCATATGTATTTCGTCGGCTGTGTTTGATCAAATTGACGGGAAACTGGATATTGCCCTGACCGATGGCGGACAAGAGAGATTCAAGAATATAGCAAAACCCGTGCGTATCTATCGGTGGCAGCCTGGGCCGGGTTCCGGGATGACAAGTGAACAGATGGCTTCATCAGAGTTTTCAAACAGCAATCATTCGCCCGTAAAGGCGGACTATTCATTACGTCCCGAAAAGCCGTCCATTGTCGTATTACCTTTCGCAAATATGAGCGGTGATATTGATCAGGAGTACTTCAGTGACGGTATTTCTGAAGACCTGATCACAGATATATCGAAAGTTTCTGGCCTGTTTGTTATCGCCCGTAACACGGCTTTTACCTACAAGGGCAAGAACGTTGATCTGGTGGAGTTAAGTGAACAGCTTGGCGTGCGTTATATTCTTGAGGGCAGTGTGCGAAAAATGGGTTCGCGTGTACGGATTACGGCCCAGTTGATTGATGGCGCTACCAATGGCCACATCTGGGCCGAACGATATGATCGTAATCTGGAAGACCTTTTCAGTGTCCAGGACGAGGTAACGGAAGAGATCGTGACCGCCCTGCGTGTTCATGTCACTGATGCTGAACGACGACGTATGGTGAAGAAGGAGACCGAAAACCTTGACGCCTATGACTTAATGTTGCGGGCGCGTGAGTTGTTCCTGAAGTTTACAGTGGAGGGCAATCTTGATGCCGAGCAGTCATTGAGAGACGCAATAAATCTGGACCCCGCTTATGCATCCGCTTACGCAGAACTTGCAAGAATTCTTGTGCAACGTCGAAATCATGGATGGAATGATACGCCAGCAGAAACGCTGGACGAAGGATTTCGTATGGCCACCAAAGCGGTCGAACTTGATAATTCGTTTGCCCAGTCACGTATTGTAAAAGGGTTTGTTCATCTATGGCGTCACGAACACGACGAGGCGCTGACCGAACTAGATGCTGGACTGGCACTGGATCCAAATCACGCGGACGGGCATATGTGGAAAGCAATCGTTGCGGGATTCGCGGGCGACCCGGAACAAGGCGTTCAGGAAGTTCAGATTGCCATGCGGCTTAATCCTGGATCACCGTTCTGGTACTTTTTTGCCTTGGGTAACGCCTGCTTTGCCATGTCCAGCTACAAGGATTGCGTTGCGGCTTGTACCAAAGCCATAGAGAAAAACCCCAATTTTATTTTTGCCCAAATGCTGTTGGCGGCGTCACTGGGCCACATAGGTATGGGCGCACCCGCAGAAAAGGCATTGAACGAGTGTCGGCGACTCAATCCGGGGTTCTCTCTGGATTGGGCAAAGAACCTGATACCGTACAAGAGTAAAGAAGATAGCGAACGGTTTTCCACGGGGCTGGAAATGGCCGGGCTGACAAATTGAGCTCAAAAAGAAATGTCCGTGTATTGACTGTCTCTTGCGGCTGAGGTGCTATCGGGTTCGTAGAAAGACCCCACTGACCCGGAGGGTTCCTTGACCAAGATTGCAACATGGAACGTCAATTCCATTAAAGCCCGCCTACCCCGTGTCGTTGAATGGCTGAGCGAAGTGTCGCCGGACATCGTTCTGCTGCAGGAGCTGAAATGTGTCGAAGAGGCCTTTCCGGCCATGGAAATCGAAGACCTGGGATACAATATTGCGGTCTCTGGTCAAAAGACCTACAACGGCGTTGCCATTCTGTCGAAATCACCCATTGACGTTGAATTGCGCGCCCTGCCCGGCGACCAAGATGATGACCAGGCCCGTTACATTGAGGCCATGATCGGTGATCTGCGCGTGGCGTCCATATACCTTCCCAATGGCAATCCCACACGTAATGATGATGGAACGGATTCTGATAAGTTTCTGTATAAACTGCGGTGGATGGAACGCCTGGTCGATCACACCCGACTGTTACTCGCCAGCGAAGATACTTTTGTGCTGGGTGGTGATTACAATCTGTGCGCCACGGATGAGGACGTGTACGACCCTGTTGCCTTTGCCGATGATGCGCTGTGCCGTCCGGAAAGTCGCGCACGATACCGGACCCTCATGAATTTGGGTTTAACGGAAGCGTTCAGCGCACTTCATGCCAGTGCCCATCGTTACAGTTACTGGGACTATCAGCGTGGTGCCTGGCCCAAAGATAATGGCGTCAGGATTGATCATCTGCTGTTGTCGCCTCAGGCGGCAGACCGATTGCAGGATGCCGGCATAGACAAAGGCCCCAGGGGTAAGGAAAAAGCTTCGGACCATACCCCGGTATGGTGTACGCTTAACGGGTAGTCGAAACAGATGGTTTGGCAACAGAGGGCAGAGATATATGAATGATGGCCCGCAATTGGATGGCGGTTGCCGATGCGGTGCGATCCGGTATCAGGCGACGACCGAACCACTTGATGTAACCAACTGCCACTGCTCCATGTGTCGGCGGTCGGCCTCTGCGCCCTTCCTGACGTGGATCAAACTGCCTGTTGACGGGTTTTCATTGAACCAGGGTGAGTTGCGGGAATATCGTTCGTCGGATCAGGGCGTGCGCTCATTTTGTCCTGATTGCGGTTGCCAGATTTTGTTCCACGATTTGTCCGATACCCAGTTCGTGTATGTTACAGCGGCGACGCTTGATGATCCGGAGTCCGTCACCCCGGACAGTCATAGTTATCGCGTTGATGGGCTCCGATGGATTCATATCGACGACGGTCTGCCCGCTTATGATGCAGAGGAACCTCAATGAGTACAACATCCGGCGGATGTCTGTGTGGAAACCTCAGGTATGAATTTGAGGGTAAGGCCGATAGCACCTGTCATTGCCACTGCCGCGTATGCCGTCGTACGACCGGTGCCGCAGTTGTCACGTGGACGACGGTTGCCATTGAAAAATTTCGCTTTACGCAAGGTAAACCCGAGGCGTTCCATTCAACCAAATTGGGCATTCGCCAGTTCTGTCCGGAGTGCGGTAGCCACATCACATTTCAGCACCACGATTTCGCAGATTACATAGACATTGCTGTGAACTCGCTGGACAACCCCGACAAGATGCCGCCAGACCGTCATATATGGTCAGCCCGACAGATTTCCTGGGCACAAATTGACAGCCATTTGCCCAAGGCGCAGGAGGGCTGATTGTCCTACCCAAAGAGTCCTCTCGTAACCGCAATAGAGGAACCCCCTGTTGCGGAAGCGGCCAGTTGGTTACAGCCGGACCTGTTCGGTGCGGACAAGCCACTGATCAATGTCTCGCAGGCGGTGCCGGGTTACGGCCCCGCCCCTGAACTTTGTGACCATCTGGCATCCATGGTGACGCAGGAAGACACCGCCTTCTACACCCACGTGGAGGGTATACCGGCGCTGCGTGATGCTCTGGCACGCGATACAGCCGTCAGTTACGATGGCGGTGTGACACCGTCAGATGTCATGATTACCGCTGGCTGCAACCAGGCATTCTACATTGCCATGATGGCGTTGGCTGTGTCTGGTTCGTCCGTCATTTTGCCGTCGCCCTGGTACTTCAACCACCGCATGGTTCTCGATATGATGGGGATCGAGATTATTCCCCTGCCCTGTCGTCCTGACAATGGCATGGTTCCTGATCCATCAGAAGTGGAAGCGTTGATCCGCGCGGATACACGTGCCATCGTTTTGGTAACACCAAACAATCCCACGGGCGCAATCTATCCCCGCGACACGATTGCGCAGTTTCTTGATGTCGCCAATCGGCACGGGATTGCACTGATCATGGACGAGACATACCGCGATTTTCTGCCTTCCGATTACGGCACGCCGCACGACACATATACCGATCCGGGCTGGCGGGATTCCGGCCTGATCCATCTGTACAGTTTTTCAAAAGTCTTCAGCCTGACTGGCTATCGCGCCGGTGCCGTCGTTGCTGATCCTACCTTCATTTGTGAAGCTGCAAAAGTCATGGACTGCCTGGCAATCTGCGCACCCCATATAGGTCAATTGGCGGCGCTTTACGGATTGCAGCATCTCGGGGACTGGCGCGCCGAAAAAAGGTCACTCATGGCGGGCCGAATAGACGCATTTCAGAGTGCCATGGAGCACAGCAATTCAGGATATCGAATTCGCTCCATCGGTGCCTATTTCGCCTACATGGAACACCCGTACCAGGATCAGGACTCCAAACAGGTGGCAATCCGCCTCGCCCGGGAACACAATCTTTCCTGTATGCCGGGCAGTATGTTTGGCCCCGATCAGGACCGCATGCTCCGTTTTGCCTTTGCCAATGTGGAAACGGCACTGACCGGGGACATTGCCGCAAGACTGGCCGAGGATGTTATGTGACGGCGTGTTCTTTCGCTGTCAGCACGAACACATCAACGTATCCTGCCAGAGTTTCGTCTATCAGTTCGATGGGTGACGCGTTGTGGAACAGTTTCCGGTCGTTGAGAATAGCGTAGTCGCCCGGTGCCAGTTCCTTGTCCAGAAACGCGTCGTCGTGCTGGTTCAGGGACAGCCGAAGATGCCCACCTGAAATGTTGACGCTGTTGATCATATAAATTGCGATGCGATCGAAGCCGTCCTGATGGCGACCCTCCGGTGCCATCTGATGATCGCCAACTTTGAATATGCGAATTTGATGTACACCCACATGACTGGCGATCCTGATGGTCGTGTGTTCATCAAACAACCTGAACATCTCGGTAAACAACGGATTGCTGTAGGTGATTTCCTCTATGGCTTCGTAGGTTCGTTCAACATCACCCAGAAACGCATTCAAATCACTTGACTGCATAAATGTTTCGGGAGCCAGCAGGGAAACCGCATTGTTCCTGTAGTCAAACGTTGAGAACCGGCGAAAACGGAAGTTACCGTCCGTATAGGGATCAACAGGCAGATTGCCAAACCCCGCATCAAGGCCGACCAACTGGTACTCGTTTCCCATCAGGTAATCCATATAATCCACCCGTCTGCGTTCAATACTCGTCAGTTCGGTAACAGGAGAAATTATATCACGGATCCATCCGTCATCCGGCACAGTCACAGCCAGTTGAAACGGTTTGATACTGGATCAGGCAGCCGACCAGCCACCATCAACCATCAGATTGACCCCTGTCATATAGCTGGCCTCGTCACTGGCCAGAAAGACGGCGGCAGACGCTACATCGTCGGGTTGGCCCAGCCGTGTCATGGGCGTTCGGGATGTGGCATAAGCCAGAGTCTCCGGCACGATGGGAGCACCGGTAGCGCCGGTCAAAATCTTG
>JAJFID010000202.1 GCA_021775325.1 Rhodospirillales bacterium | reverse complement strand
GGCTGCATGGATCATGACCAGCGCATGATTGGCGACGACGATATCGGCGCGCCGTGCCCGACGCTGAGAATGTTCGATAAAACATTTTTTGTAGTGCGCACATGCGGAATAGGTGCATTCCCCCCGTGTATCCGTCAGGTCGATGGTTTCCCGCCGTCCGACCAGGTCGGACAGCCAGGCCGGGAAATCTCCGCCAATCATGTCACCGTCCCGGCTCGCGATGGCCCACCGGGCCATGAGGCCCAGCGGTACTGCACCACCGCTTTGCGCGGTCGGAATTCGGTTCACAGCCTCTTCGAAATTCAGCAGGCAGAGGTAGTTCTCCCGGCCCTTACGGACCACAACGCGGGTATTCTTTTCGTCGGGAAACGGAAATAATCTGTCCAGTTCCCAGTCCAGTTGACGCTGCAGATTGCGGGTAAAGGTGCTGATCCAGACAGTGCCCCGGTTTTTTTCCGCCCACACACTGGCAGGCGCAATGTATCCGAGCGTTTTGCCAATACCGGTGCCAGCCTCGGCAACCACCACATGGGGCTCACCAGCATGCTCCCGCGGCATGAATGCGCGGGCCGCTGCCGCTGCATAATTCACCTGCTCCGTGCGATCTTCAGAGTCTGTGCCCAGCAACTGGGCCAGCCTGGCGCGAGCCTCGACGGCTTCCACAGGGCGATTTTCCGGCGGTGTGTCCGGCGCGCCGTCCTCCCATTCCTCCAGTTTGCCCCATATTTTGAGGCCAGCGGAAATACTGGACGGCGTTGGCAATCCACTTTTGCTGTATGCCTTTCCCAGTGCAGCCAGCACAGATTTCCCCCATACCCAGCCGCCTTGAGCCATGGCCCAGGCGATAGCCGCGCGACCATCATCATTGCGGCTTTCCGGGGGTGGAACATGATCCGCCAGTTCCTGCAACAACGCAGCCGCCGCGCGAGGCAGCAACATGACCTCGTCTTCGTGGCTGGCTGGAAGAGGCAACTGCAGGGCCTGGGCAACGCCCATTGCAGTCGGCAGGCAAAATACTGCGGGTCGTACAAAGGCATAAAGCTCAAGAACGTCATAGGCGGGAAACGGTTTGATACCCAGCCTGCGTGCCGTTGCCTTGGCATGGCAGACGTACGGGCAGGGTGTTTCCACCAGCCGGGATTCCAGTGATTTCGTGTTCAGGAGTTCAAATTCACCATCCTCGCTAAGCCACACCGCGCCTTGTGCCGTGGCGGCCAGAACCGGTGCAACCGGCATGTGGATTTGAGCATCCTTTGTCGGACGGGAACCGGAATTTGGTGGTGACTTGGGCATAATTCGACATTGGTATCCTGTCCAATCGGTTCCGTCACCCCTCTTGGCGTACGCCTCCGCGTGCGGGACCCCGAATTTGCATTTGAAAACCCGGGAAATCACGGGGATTTTACAAAAGAATACGGGAATTGCTTGATCAGACGCTGATATAATCGTATCGACTCGGATTAACGTTTTAGTCTGCGATATCTTGCTTTTGGGGTAAAAACACAGTGTTCGAAAAAAATCGTGCCGGATCACACGTCAAGATTGGTGATCGATTCGTAAAAGCAGATGATCCGTCGATTACCTGGGTGGTCGCGGATGAGGGCAGTGATGTTACGCCGATTCCACATTTCCAGGTGGTCCAGGAGGATCGTCAGACCCGACGGCGTACATTGTCTGAGGCAACTTTGCTGAACTCGGATTTCTATCGCCGCGTCGACTAATTCTTCCCTGCTCCGTTATCACTTCCAGATGATTGCTCACCCGTCGGGCTTGACCAATTGCGCCCAGGCGGCGAGTATTCGCTATCCGATAACGACAAAATTAAATCGGAAAGCCGGAAACACCGGCATAACTCAGGGAGGACTAAAATGAAATTCAAGTATTTAGGCGCAGTCATTGGGGCTGCCGCCGTGGCTACTATGGCAGCCTTTACACCGACCAGTGCGTCGGCGAAGACGTTTGTCTTTTGTTCAGAAGGCAGCCCGGAAGGCTTTAACCCGTCTTTGTATTCTGCCGGTACGACGTTCGATGCGTCAGCCCAGACGATTTACAACAGATTGGTGGAATTTGAGCCCGGAACAACGAAAGTTGTGCCCGGACTGGCTGAATCCTGGTCTGCTTCTGACGACGGTCTGGTCTATACTTTCAATCTTCGCAAAGGCGTCAAGTGGCACAGCAATGATCACTTTACCCCGAGCCGCGATTTCAACGCCGACGATATTCTGTACAGTTTCAACAGGCAGTGGAAAGAAGATCATCCCTACCATGGTGTTTCCGGCGGCAAGTATCAGTACTTCGGCTGGATGGATATGGGGCCAGCGCTCAGTTCCATTGAAAAGGTCGACGATTACACGGTGAAAATCACACTCAATGCGCCGGATGCACCGTTCGTGTCGAACCTGGCCATGGATTTTGCCTCCATCCTGTCTGCTGAGTATGCCGACAAGATGGCTGCTGCGGGCACTATGGAAACAGTTGATACGGCACCAATTGGCACCGGACCATTTGTCTTCAAGTCCTACAAAAAAGACGCCGCCATTCGCTACGAAGCCCATGATGATTACTGGGAAGGTCGTCCAAAAATCGACAAGCTGGTATTCGCCATCACGGTTGATCCATCGGTCCGTTATCAGAAACTGAAAGCTGGTGAATGTCATCTTATGCCATATCCAAACCCGGCAGATCTTGAGGCAATGGAAGCGGATCCGAACATCAATCTGCTGAGCCAGGAAGGTCTGAACGTGGGTTATCTCGCCTTTAATACGGAGAAAGCTCCATTTGACGATGTGCGCGTTCGCCGTGCCCTGAGCATGGCTATCGACAGGCAAGCTATTCTTGACGTGGTGTTCAAGGGTGCTGGTTCTGCTGCCAAAAACCCGATTCCACCAACCATGTGGTCCTATAATGATGATGTTGTGGACTATCCCTATGATCCGGAAGCGGCCAAGGCATTGCTGGCCGAAGCTGGCGTCAGTGGGTTAACGACGAACATCTGGGCCATGCCGGTTCAGCGTCCCTACAATCCCAATGCCCGTCGTATGGCCGAACTGATGCAAGCTGACTGGGCTAAAGTTGGCGTGACGGCAGAAATCGTCTCCTTCGAATGGGGCGAATATCTGGATCGCGTTCGTCAGGGTGAACACGATACGACCCTGCTGGGCTGGACGGGTGACAATGGTGATCCCGATAACTTCATGTTTATCTTGCTTGGTTGTGAAGCCGCAAAGAGCAGTTCGTCACGCTGGTGTAACAGAGAGTTTGATGACCTGCTTCGTGCAGCCAAAAAGACCTCTGATCAGGCTGAACGCACCAAGCTTTATGAAGAAGCTCAGGTTATCTTCAAGCGTGAAGCACCCTGGTTCACGGTTGCGCACTCGGTTCAGTTCCGTCCGGTTCGCAAGGAAGTTGTCGGCTTCAAGATTCATCCTCTTGGAAGCCATATCTTCAAATACGTGGACCTGCAGTAACGGTCTGATAGACGACATGATTGGCGGGAGGATGTCCTCCCGCCAATTCTTTTTCACCAGTCTCTCAGCCGGGTAACCGATCTGTGTTTTCATTTCTTCTGAATCGTATAGCGATACTCGTGCCAGTGTTTTTTGGCGTGACGCTTTTGGCATTCGGTTTCATCAGAATTTTGCCGGGCGACCCAATTCTCACCATTGCAGGTGAGCGGAGCATGAAGCCTGAGCAATACGCTGTAATGATGGAACGCCTGGGTTTCGATAAACCCGTCTGGGAGCAGTACCTCGACTACATTTTGGGCATTCTTCAAGGTGATTTCGGCACCTCATTTCTCACTAACCGGCCCATCATCGAGGAATTCATGGAGTTGTTTCCGGCAACCGTGGAATTGGGCGTCTGTGCCATGCTGTTTGCCGTTGTGATCGGTTTGCCAGCCGGTATTTTCGCCGCTGTAAAACGCCGGACATTCTATGACCAGGGCATCATGGGAATTTCGCTGGTGGGCTATTCCATGCCCATTTTCTGGTGGGGCCTGCTGCTGATTATTCTGTTTTCCAACATACTGTCCCTGACCCCTGTGTCCGGTCGCATATCATTTTTGTACGACGTGGAAACGGTTACGGGATTTCTTCTGATTGACAGTTTGTTAGGCGATGAGGATGGCGCTTTTTGGTCCGCGCTGCACCATCTGGTCCTGCCCAGTATTGTTCTGGGTACGATTCCGCTGGCCATTATTGCCCGCCAGACCCGGTCCGCCATGCTGGAAGTACTGAGCGAGGACTATGTCCGGACCGCGAAGGCAAAAGGCCTGTCACCAATCCGGATTTACGGACTGCATGCCCTGCGTAACGCCATGATCACCGTTATCACGGTCATCGGTTTACAGGTCGGCGTATTGCTGGCCGGGGCCATTCTGACCGAGACCATATTCAGTTGGCCCGGCATCGGCAAATGGATCATCTTCTCCGTGTTCAGCCGGGATTATTTCGCCGTACAGGGTGGCCTTGTACTCATTGCCATGTGTGTCATGTCGGTAAACCTGATTGTCGACCTCATGTATGGCCTGATCAATCCGCGCATTCTGCATACGCGATAATGTGGGCGAGACAGGACCTCTGATATGAGCGAAACCACCAACGGGAAAATAGACCAGCGCGGCGAGGTTCATCGCCAGCTTGCTGAATTCTGGTTTTATTTCTCGGAAAGCAAGACGGCTGTTGTTGGCCTTGTTTTTATGATCGGCGTGCTGTTGATGGCATTGTTTGCCGACGTCATTTCACCCCATGATCCCAGCGAACAGTTTCGTGAGTTCTTTGAGGTCCCGCCCGCATGGGTCGAGGGCGGCAGCAGCCAGTTCCTGCTGGGCACTGATTACGCGGGCCGCGATATT
Organism: Rhodospirillales bacterium; assembly: GCA_021775325.1. Lineage (GTDB taxonomy): Bacteria > Pseudomonadota > Alphaproteobacteria > Rhodospirillales > Casp-alpha2 > JABJGO01. Next base: position 4,402 of record JAJFID010000202.1, on the reverse strand, counting down.
CTGTCCCGCATTATTCATGGCTCGCGACTGTCGCTTATGGCAGGCGGTATAGTGATCCTGATTTGTCTGACTTCTGGCATCGTTATCGGTCTGGCTGCGGCCTATTTCCGGGGCATTGTCGAAACACTGATCATGCGGGTTATGGATACCATTCTGTCCGTTCCCGGCCTGTTGATGGCCCTGGTACTGGTGGCTGTGCTTGGTCCCGGTCTGCTCAATGCCATGATCGCGATTTCAATTACCTATATGCCGTATTTTGTCCGTCTGACCCGTGCATCCGCCATTTCCGAGGCGTCGCGGGAGTACGTGGTGGCAAGTCGTGTTGCGGGTGCGGGGCGGCTCCGCATTATGTTTATCACCATCCTTCCCAATTGCATGGCCCCATTGATTGTTCAGGCGACGCTGAGTTTCTCCACCGCCATTCTGGATACGGCCGCGCTTGGCTTCCTGGGCATGGGTGCACAACCGCCCCAGCCGGAATGGGGCACGCTGATTGCGGAAAATCGCGATCTCATGCTGAGCGCACCGTGGACGGTTACGTTCCCCGGACTGGCGATCCTGCTCGCCGTGCTGGCCATCAATCTTCTCGGTGACGGCTTGCGCGATGCCCTGGACCCGAGGTTAAAACGCTCATGAGCCTGTTGGAAATCGATAACCTGAGCGTTGAATTCCCCACCTCCGGTGGTGTGCTGAAAGCCGTGGATGGTATCAATCTGGTTGTTGATGAAGGTGACGTGGTTGGCGTTGTTGGCGAGTCCGGTTCGGGCAAAAGCGTGACCATGCTGGCGCTCATGGGCCTGGTCGGATATCCGGGCCGGGTCACGGCGGACAGGTTACAGTTCAGCGGAACGGATCTGCTGACCCTGCCGGATTCTGAACGCCGCCGCATTACCGGCAAAGATATCGCCATGGTTTTTCAGGAACCCATGACCAGCCTCAACCCGTGTTTCACGGTAGGCTTCCAGATCATGGAGACACTGAAAGTGCACGAGGGCGGCACCCGGGCCGAGCGCAAGGAACGCACGGTGGAGTTGCTGGATCAGGTCGGCATTCCGGCACCGGCGACACGCCTGTCGGCGTTCCCGCACCAGATGTCCGGCGGCATGAACCAGCGGGTCATGATCGCCATGGCAATCGCCTGCAATCCGCGTCTGCTGATCGCCGACGAGCCGACTACGGCACTGGATGTGACCATCCAGAAGCAGATACTCGATCTGCTGTTCCGTCTGCAGGACGAACGCAACATGGCACTGGTGCTGATCACCCATGACATGGGTGTGGTTGCTGAAACCGCCCAGCGTGTGGTGGTCATGTATGCGGGCCAAATGGTTGAGGAACGGATTGCCGACGATCTGTTTGCCAGTCCGCGCCATCCCTATACATCGGCGCTGCTGGATGCACTGCCGGAGCGCGGCATCGGTCGTAAACGCCTGCCGACGATTCCGGGCGTGGTGCCGGGTCTGCACGACCGGCCCGAGGGCTGTCTGTTCAATCCGCGCTGTTCCATTGTCACCGACCATTGCCGCAGTATTGCGCCTGTCTATGAGGGGGCTGCCGGTAATGCCGTGCGGTGTCATACGCCTTTGAATGCTGGCGCGACACAGAGCGAGGGCGGATCATGAACGCCGTGACGCCCGTGCTCGAAGCCTATGACCTGACCCGTCATTACACGGTCAAGGAAAGCGCGTTTTCCGAAACCAAAATTCTGAAAGCGGTAAACGGCGTGTCCTTTGCGTTACAGCCCGGTCGTACATTGGCCGTGGTTGGTGAATCCGGCTGTGGTAAATCCACGCTGGCGCGCCTGCTGACGCTGATCGAGGCACCCACCCAGGGCACCTTCAGCGTGAACGGGGTGAATGCGGATATTACGGACAAGGCACAGGTCAAGAGCCTGCGCAGTTCCATCCAGATGATTTTCCAGGACCCCTACGGATCGCTGAACCCACGTAAAAAGGTTGGCACCATCCTTGAGGAACCGCTGATCATTAATACCAACCTGACCCGAGCTGAACGGGAAGAGGCTGCCCGCGCTATGATGGCCAAGGTGGGCCTGCGCCCGGAGTACTACAACCGCTATCCGCACATGTTCTCCGGTGGCCAGCGCCAGCGTATCGCCATTGCCCGCGCACTGATGCTGCAACCGGGTGTGATCATTGCGGACGAGCCGGTTTCGGCGCTGGATGTATCCATTCAGGCCCAGGTCCTGAACCTGCTGATGGATTTGCAGGAAGAATTCAATCTGGCCTATCTGTTCATTTCCCATGATCTCAGCGTGGTCCGCCATTTGGCCAATGATGTGCTGGTCATGTATCTGGGACGCCCGGCGGAACAGGGCCCCAAGGAAATCGTATTCGATAATCCGCTGCATCCGTATACCCGTGGCCTGCTGGCGTCCACACCCCGGGTGAACCCGGATGACCGGCTGGAACGGGTGGAACTGCGTGGCGAATTGCCGTCACCGCTCAACCCGCCGCCCGGTTGCGCCTTCCACCGTCGCTGTCCCTTTGCCCAGGATAAATGCGCCCAGGAACGCCCCGAACCCCGAGAAATCCAAGGCCGCGCCGTGTCCTGCCATTTTGCTGGTGAGGTTTAGTTCAGGTCTACTGCACCGAATAAACGTCCACCGACTTGACGATGAAGTCGCCGCCGCTGGTTGCCATGCCAAAGCCGTTGAAGGGATCACGGAAGCTGACATCGCGCAGTTGGAACAGCGATGTGCCGTCCAGTGTGACCTGCATGTTACCGTCGCTGTCCCGGCTCCAGACTAGGTCATGAACCTTCTTGTCTTCAAGGTTGAACGGGCCGCGCGCCGTATCAATGGTTCGCACGCCGCTGGCGGACTTTGCAAGCAAATCGATACTGCCACCCACGTTATAAACCAGCCGGTAGCCCGTATTGCGGTTGGAACCCTGATAGGGACCCACCATCAATTTGCCTTTATTGACCCAGGAACTGAGTGATAACTCGATGGCGAATGCATTGGTTATGGCGGTGTCTGAAAAGATACTGTTGGGCTGGACCTGCGCCGTGGCGGCGGACGATGATGTGGTTGTGTTGCCGCCCAGTGCCTTGCCCAGAATGGTCGCCAGCAACTCTACGCCCGGATCAGCACCGCCGCTGCTGGTATTGGTCTGGGCGGTTTCAAGCGCGTTGCGAATGCCCCAGTCCTTTTCGATGAAATAGCGGCCGGTTCCTACGATCCACACCGGGTTGGCGTTGAAATTTCCATCGGAAAAGTCGTCATGCAGAACCAGGCTGGCCGATGGGCCCTCATAGCTGCGTACCAGATCACGCAGATCACGCAGAAACACCGGATCGGCAGCCCTGTCATTTTCGCCTTGTGTGAGCAGGGTATTCAGTTGATCGATCAGGGATTTCAGGCGTTCATCCGCAGCAGTGGTGCTGCCATTCTGCGTGCCGGGCTGATCCGGATCGCCCCAGCTCTGATACGTGGTCTGCGCCACTGTCGCCGGAGCATACAAAACGGCGAGCAACAGTGCCGTCGCCAGAATGGAAATGGTGTTGTTTTTCATAGTGTCCTGCCTACAGTCGTTTTACGGACTCTACCATGAAATACTCCCCGATACGATCCTGTCTTGTTGACACAGATCAGGATGGCTAACTAGGGTAGACAGAATCAGATTGCAGAACAGGACACAGATAGATGAGCGGTACCAGCGATACAGACATAACGGCGGAACACCGGAGTACACAACGCTATAACCTCAAGAGCATCAACGCCCAGTACGATGGCGAGCCGTGTGAAATTGTGGACGTTTCTCCCACCGGCATGTTATTGCGGATTGCGGGCGCGGATTCGCTGGAACGTGGAGACGTCATTACCATCAACCTGAGTGTCCCGCTCATGCGTCACATGGTCCCCATGGATGTGGATGGCTTTGTCATTGAAAACAGCGAACGCGGGCTGGCGTTTGACTATGCCCGACCGGCCCAGACCTGGAAGCACGTACTGCGTATTCTGGACAAAAAAGAACACGACACAGAATAGCTCCCACATCGCGAAAAGTTGACGAGTGTCACGGGCGTTCCGTCGTTATAGTGCGCACACAATCAGTGCGCGACGCAAAACATAATATTATCTCAGGAGATTACCATGGCGCTTAGAATCAACAGCGATGCACCGGACTTTGTCGCGGATACCACACAGGGTTCGATCAATTTTCATGACTGGATTGGTGACGGCTGGGCGATCCTGTTTTCCCACCCGAAGGACTTCACGCCGGTGTGCACAACCGAGCTGGGGTATATGGCCGGTCTGAAACCCGAGTTCGATAAACGCAACTGCAAGATTTTGGGCCTCAGTGTCGATGGTGTCGGCGATCATGAAAAATGGTTACAGGATATCGAGGAAACCCAGGGCCACAAGGTCACGTATCCGCTC
>JAJFID010000201.1 GCA_021775325.1 Rhodospirillales bacterium | reverse complement strand
ATTGGCCTGGAACAATCCGGTCGCCTGTTTGAGCGCATGGATGATGAAGAAATCCGTGAGCTGTCACAGCACATGTCCAGCCTGGGCACCATCAACTCCTCCATTGTCGAACGCCTGTTTGTGGAATTTGCCGACCAGCTCAGTTCTGCCGGTGGCCTGGTGGGCTCCTACGATTCCACGGAACGCCTGCTGCGCGGAGCACTGGCCGGTGAACGCGTGGCCACGATCATGGAAGAAATCCGCGGTCCGGCGGGTCGTACCATGTGGGACAAGCTGGGCAACGTGAACGAGAGTGTGCTGGCCAATTACCTGAAGAACGAATATCCGCAGACCGTGGCCGTGGTGCTGTCCAAGATCAAGCCGGACCATGCCTCGCGGGTGTTGTCGGTATTGCCGGAGAACTTTGCCATGGAAGTGATCATGCGCATGCTGCGTATGGAAGCGGTGCAGAAGGATATCCTTGATCACGTGGAGAAGACCCTGCGCGCCGAGTTCATGACCAATCTGGCCAGAACTGCGCGCAGAGACAGCCATGAGGTCATGGCCGATATCTTCAACTCGCTTGATCGCAACACGGAAAACCGGTTCATGTCAGGACTTGAAGAGCGCAACCGAGAATCGGCAGAACGCATCAAGAGCCTGATGTTCACCTTCGATGATCTGATCCGTGTGGACCCGGCGGGTATCCAGTTGCTGCTGCGTCAGGTAGAGAAGGATCAGTTGACGGTTGCCCTCAAGGGTGCGGCGGAAGAGGTCCAGGATCTGTTCTTCTCCAACATGTCGGAACGCGCCGGCAAGATGTTGCGTGAAGACATGGAAGCCATGGGTGCGGTTCGGCTCAAGGATGTGGACGAGGCCCAGTCTGCCGTGGTGCAGGTGGCCAAGGCACTGTCGGATGCCGGCGAAATCATCATCTCGACAGGCGGCGACGAAGACGAACTCGTATACTGATACTGCCCCTTAAACACCGATACCCGGTTCATAGGAATACAAATGACCGCCGTCCAAAAGTTTATGTTTGATCTGACATTTGATGACACCCCGGTAATATCACCGATTATCGAGGCAGATTTGAGCGCGGAACAGCCTGAAGATCCTGTACCCGGTGAGCCTGTAGAGCAGGAAGTCGAGGTAGAAGAGGTTCAGCCAGGGTTTAGCGAACATCAGATGGAGGTAGCGAAAACAGATGCTTTCGAAGCTGGTCGACTGGAAGGCGTTAGGGATGCGAGCAAGACGGTTGAACAGGATACGCTCAACGCAGTTCGCGCGATAAGCCAGCATCTTACTGAACTGTTTGGCAAACAGGAGCAGGCAAACAATACTTTGATGAAGGATGGTATCGGTGTTGCAGCGACCATCGCGCGTAAACTGTTCCCGGCCCTGGACGAAGCCAATCGCCTGGATGAGATCAGCCGACTGGTCGAGCAAACATTGCTGCGCCTGATCGAGGAACCCCGGGTCGTCGTCAAGATCAATCCCGTGTTACTGGACACCTTGGGCGCCCGGCTGGACGGTTTGAAAGCCGGTGCCGGATACGAAGGCCGTATTATCCTGAAAGAAGATTCAACGCTGGACCCAGGCGACTGTCGCCTGGAATGGGGTGATGGCAGTGCAGAACGTAGTGCGGCAATGCTGTGGCAGTCCATTGATACGATAATTGAGGACAACGTGGGAATTGTGGAACGTATCGTTCCCAAAGATGTCGCGGTAGACGTCACTTCCGCGGAGAACAATGTCGCAGAGAACCCGCCAGAGTCTGATGATGAGATTGAGCAAGACGCGTCCCCAATCGAACCAACTGACACCCCATCCGACCAGGTAACCGAATCATCCGAGGGAATATCATCGGAATCGGCAGAATCCGACACAGCACCAGAGACTCCGGAGCAGGAAGAATCCCCGAAACCCGCCATTTCTGACGATGAAAATGAACAGGGCATGCTTGCAGGAGACGAAGCCGATATAGTGGATACAGAATCAGCGTCCGAACAGAACGATGAAGAACCCACAATAGCGAGTGTCTCTGGAGAAGAACTGAGCGTAGAAGATAGCGAGATTGAGAGTGAAGAAGCGGCACCTGACGGGATAGCGCCCGATGAGGCAGCGCCCGATGAGGCAGCGTCCGATGAGGCAGCGCCCGGAGGCGATCTTCCTGGAGAAACCGTATCCGACGATAGTACTGATAATGAGCCAGATGTCTGATCAAGATCAGGCATACAATGTAGGAGAGTATCATGGCAGAAGAAGACCTGTCCCTGGACGAGTTTGAAACGCCGCCTGCCGCCGACAGCGGAGACAGTGCTGCGTCTGCTGCGCCGCCGGAAACTGTCGGTCAGGCAATGAGCGGTGGCATGGCTGGTATGCCAAAAACGGCCAAGGACCTGGAGGCGGTATACGATATCCCCGTCCGTGTCTCTGCCGTACTGGGCAAGTCGACGATGCAGGTCAGCGAACTCCTGAAATTGGGCCGTGGCGCTGTTGTCGAACTGGACCGGAAAGTGGGCGAAGCCATCGACATCTATGTGAATAACCGTTTGGTTGCCCGTGGTGAGGTCGTTGTGGTTGAAGACCGTCTCGGCATTACCATGACAGAAATCATCAAGTCGGATCGGGCCTGAACAAGTTCATATGGGCGATGACTCCACCATATACGTACCACCACCAAGCACGGGAATTGATCCGGCTACGGTCATTGGCCTCGTATGTGGGTTTGGTTTGGTTTCAACGGCCATCTATCTGGGTGGCTCTCCAGGTTCTTTCATCAATGTTCCATCCATCCTCATCGTTGTTGGTGGAACAATTGCCGTCACCACCATGTGTTACTCCGTCCGGGAGATGCTGAGAACCCTGCGCACGGTAACGCGGGCTTTGTTTTACGTCCGTCGGGAGGTTGGTGACGCGGCGTTTCAGGTCTTGCAACTGGCTGAACTGGCGAGACGCAAGGGCGTGCTGGCCCTTCAGCCCATGGTCGATGCATTGGGGCGCGAGCCCTACTTGCAGAAGGGTCTTTCCATGGCCATCGATGGCACCCCGGGTGAAGAGGTGGAAGCCATTATGCGGCGGAATTTGCAGGCGACAACCCAGCGCCATCACAAGTCGGCAAATGTTCTGCGCCGCATGGCAGAATTTTCGCCCGCCATGGGCCTGATCGGCACTTTGATCGGCCTCGTTCAGATGCTTGGAAATTTGCAGGATCCGGCCAACATCGGGCCGAGTATGGCCGTAGCGCTGCTGACCACGTTTTACGGTGCTGTTCTTGCGAACATGGTGTTCATGCCGTTTGCTGCAAAACTGGAACGCAATTCAAATGAAGAAGCCATGATTAACACGATTTACATGATGGGCGCTTCTTCCGTCGGTCGGCAGGAGAACCCGCGGCGGCTGGAAAACCTGATCAATAGTATCCTGCCACCAGAAGATCGAATTCAGTATTTTGACTAGGTTGGAGTAAGACGTTCATGCGGGTACTTATTATGGGCACATTAGGGGGGCAGATAGGCGCTGCGAGTCAGATCGCCATGTCCCGAGGTGCCCAGGTCTCCCATGTAGACAACATTGACGAGGGCCTCGCCGCACTGCGTACCGGTAACGGTGCCAGTCTGATCATGGCTGATGTGATGTTGAACATCGCTGATCTTGTTGAACGCCTGGAAGCAGAGCGAATCAATGTACCGGTTGTTGCCTGTGGCGTTGGCACTGATTCACAAGCCGCCGTACGGGCGATCAAGGCTGGCGCGAAGGAATACGTCCCGCTGCCGCCAGACGCGGAACTGATTGCTGCCGTCCTGACGGCCGTCGCTGAAGAGCGTTATGAGATTATTCATAAGGATGATCGCATGGCCGAGGTCATCCGTCTCGCCGAGCAGGTCGCCCCCAGTGAGGCCAGCATTTTGATTACCGGGCCTTCTGGTACCGGCAAAGAGGTCCTGTCACGCCATATCCATGCCAAGAGCAAACGCAAAGGTAAGCGTTTTGTGGCTGTAAATTGTGCCGCAATCCCTGAAAATCTGTTGGAAAGCGAGTTGTTTGGCCACGAAAAAGGTGCGTTTACAGGTGCACAAGGC
>JAJFID010000021.1 GCA_021775325.1 Rhodospirillales bacterium | reverse complement strand
CGTGTCGACATCATCCTGCAACCAGCCCCTTGGCCCGAGCAGTTCTTCCAACTTTTTGACGAGGGTTGTTCTATCCATGGATTTCAATGTTCTAAACTAGTTTGCGACTTATGATGATGTGACACATTTGATCAGAACTCTACACTTGATCAGGCGTAACTGCGCGTCTCAAACGATCATTAACTGCTTTACCGAGCCCAGTTTCAGGAATGGACATTACGGCAATCCCCGTGGCACCGATATCATCGAGTTCCCGGAGCATCGCAAAGAAATTGGCCGCGCATTCATCCAAATCACCTGTCTTAGACAGGTTCAACGAGTGTCTTGGTGCATCAGGTGGCATTTGTTGGCCAAACCCTAACATGACCTCACCCGGTCGAACGTCAGTCGCATCCAATCGCAGTGTAGAGTTTGGTGCATAATGGCGTTTCATCATGCCCGGGGCGACCACTTTACTATCCGGATCTGCGGACAGGAGCACTCCTACGATGGCTTCAAGTTGTTCGGTGGCAATGCCACCCGGGCGTAACAGTACTGGAACATCGCCATCAAACCCAACAACAGTAGATTCTAAGCCTATTTGGCAGGGTCCGCCGTCTACGACGCCTGCAATGGAATCCGCAAAGTTTCCTGCAACATGGCTTACCCGTGTTGGACTGATGGTTCCTGACCGATTTGCACTGGGGGCTGCGATGGGGAAATCTGCGGCCGCAAGCAGGCGATGGGCAACTGGATGGGCGGGTACCCGAAGCGCCAATGTGTCGAGTCCGGCACTGGCGAGCAGAGATACATTGGATTCCTTACGCCGTGGCAAAACAAGCGTCAGTGGACCAGGCCAAAACTTATCTGCCAGCGTCCTGGCAGGTTCGCAGGAAACTGCGTGGTCCCATGCTTTGCTCTCATCAGCGACGTGGATGATCAAGGGATTAAACGCAGGCCGTTCTTTGGCATCGAAAATTGATGCCACTGCCTTGTCGTTGGTGGCGTCTGCGGCCAGTCCATAGACAGTTTCAGTTGGGATGCAAACTAATTTACCTGATCGCAATGCTTCGACCGCGATATCAACACCATCGCCCTTGGGGTCTAAAATTGGCGCGAAATCCTGATGCATTCTGCTACTAGGCTGCCGGTAACTGACCTAGTCCATAAGCAACGAAATGTGGATTATCCAATCCGCTTTTGCCATAGGAAAGATCATTACCATCGAGGGTTTCCACATGCCCGCCAGCATATTTGAGCACTGCGTGGGCTGCCGCCGTGTCCCATTCCATGGTACGTCCCAACCGTGGATACAAGTCGGCGACCCCTTCCGCCAACCGACAGAATTTTAGCGAACTTCCTGCGGAAACATCATCCGCGATCTTAAACCGTTCTAGATAGGCGTCTGTTTCGGGGGACCGATGTGACCGGCTGACGAGTGCCGTAAGACCTTTATCTGGGAAGCCTCGACAAGCGATGGGTTCATAACCATTACCCTTAACATCCATGAAAGCGCCTGGTGCGCCACCGATGTAGGTTGTGTCATGTGCTGGCGCATAGACGGCCCCGAGAATTGGTGTGCCATTCTCTATCAATCCGATATTGACGGTGAAATCTCCATTTCGACTGATGAATTCCTTGGTGCCATCAAGCGGGTCCACCAACCAAAACGGTGAGTCAGCAATATCGGGAATATGCCCCTCTGCTGCGGCTTCTTCGCTGACGATAGGAAATTTTACTGAGATTTCATTTTCCAAAGCGGGAAGGATAACTGCCTCCGCCGCCTTGTCGGCGAGCGTGACGGGCGACTCATCACCCTTGGTTTCAACATCGAAGTCAGTTGCATAAATTCTCAATATTTCTGCCCCGGCGCGGCGCGCGATAAGGGCAATCTGTTTCATGAGCTGAAGGTCAATAGCAGTCGTCATTTTAGCCCCAACAAGAGAAAGAACAGATAAAGTTGGCTCGGCGCACGTTGTGCTTGCAGGGCTACCATGTCAACAGGTTTAGTCAGTTTCTTGTCGTTCGTCACTGCGAGGGCGTGTTGCCAATTTTGGACCAAATTGTTTCAGGCTGATCGAGGGTAGATTGTTTCACTTCGCCCGCGATAAATCGATGGGCCGTAAAACTGTCTGACCAGTGATTCGCACCCATGCCTGCTTTCAGTTTGAGGCGGTTAAGGAAGTCGACGGGCTCAGGCAACTGTGCCCACACAGATGGCAGAAACAGCGCTCTCATAGGCCCATCTGCTATAACAAGGCCATCGACGCCGGGCCGAAGCTGACCCAGTAGATCCGCCTCGTTTTCAAAAGTCATCGCAACTTGTGGGCTCAGCACCGATATGGAAACATCCAGACGCTCGATTTCACTTGATTTCAAGGCAGGGAAGCGAGGATCCTTGAACGCTGAACGGAAGGCATTATGTGTGACATCTTGTATCAATGGTCTGTGGGCTTCCGGTGATCCGATGCAGCCACGTAATTGGCCATTCTTGTACAGGGTAACAAAACATGCTCCGGTTTGTTGTAAGACGGGTGGAAAGCTTTCCTGGTTCACTTGAATCGGTTTGTTTTTCGCGAGACCGTGCTGGATGCTGGCTCCTGCGACTTTCAACAACGTGGTGCCAAACTGATCAAGTAAAGCTTGCGTCTTGGTCTCAAAATCGACGGCTGTATCTGAGGCCAATGTTTCTTCACTAGGCTCATGAAATACCCACGCACCATAACCCACAACCCGGTCCTTGGTTCCAGCGGTATCGCCGGAATTCACCAGATTGACCGTTTCAACACTCATGCCGCGTCGTTTGGCCAATGTAAGCAGGCCTTTTACGGGAACTCGACCACAGGCTTGATCACGCTGGATCGCATCTGGGTTTAGCTCTTCGATCGCGTCGCAGGTCTGCCGATCAAGAGCGGACGCCGTGTCATAGTCGAGATAATGGCTGAGATCCGAACTGATAACGATGATGGTTTCATCACCACCCCATAGGACATCAAGAACTTCAGCAACCTGGTCATTCGTTGCGTCGCCAACGACCAGTGGAAGAACAGAAAATTCCCCTAGTACCTCCTGAAGGAACGGCAGATGAACCTCTAAAGAATGCTCTTCTGCATGAGTTTCATCAACCACACGTACTTGATCGAGGTCGCTAATCTGTCGTTGAGCGCCCTTGTCGACGGGTATGTTGCCAAGTGGCGTTGAAAAGGCATCTGCACTACTGGCTGCCAGACCGCGAACTGCGACCCGATGGCACGGGCCAAGCAGGATAACGCGAGATATTGTTTCTTTAGCTGGCGCGAGGCGCGCATAGGCCTCTGCCGCGACAGCGCCGGAGTATATGTATCCGGCATGGGGAGCGATGATGGCCTTGGGCACAGGCGCTTGCGGGGGAACAACAACATCCGCGAAAAACTCGTTCAGAACAGAGCGTAATGCTGTATCCGAACCCGGATAAAACTTTCCAGCGACAGCGGGTTTCCGTACAGCATTCATGGGCCAGCCTCCTGCACAGATAATGATACCCATGTTCAAGAGGATTAGCAGCCCCACAAAGCGAAAAGATTGGCAGTTCTCACGCGATGAGTCCTGACACCCATGGGAAATGGGTCAGGATGTGCGCTGGACATACAGTCTAATGCAGAAGTGCGTTCATGGTATGGTGTTCGTCGAACTGGATACCCAGATACTCATCGTGAACCCAAATCACCCGACCACATAACTCATCATACTTAGGAACGTTAAGGCAAATATCCGAGCCCTCGGCGATGTGGAGATGTTCACATTTGGCCAAAAGCATAACTTTCGCGCCATCATCTGCAACATTGCGAATAGAGCAGGCAATGAATGCACCTTCGCCTGTTACACTTGCCCTTACGTCCATCGGTATTCGTTGAAATTCCCGCTTTTCCTGGGGTTCTAACGCTTTGATCATTTGTTGGCTCCTTGGTTCTGAAGTGCCTGTTTAGCAAGGTTTGAGCCTATGACATTGTTGGTCGGAGATCAGTGACACCAATCACAAAAATCCGACGAATACTCAGAAACTGTGTGACGAAGCGCACTAATTGATGAGGTTTTTCACGAAGATGAAAATTGGATCGCTTTTTATGCAGAGGCCGTTACCAATGCCGATATCGCCTTGTGATTTTCGTCAAAACGAATCCCGAGAAATTCGTCATCGACCCAGGTCACAATACCATCAAATTCCCCGAATTTCGGGATGCAGAGTGCAATGTCTTCGCCTTCGCGGGCTCGACTGTTACTCGGAAACGCGACGATGCGAACTTTTGCGCCAAAAGCGACAATATTCAACAAGGTACACGGTATAGATTCGCCGCGAATTTTTACCGCAGCTTCCATCATCAGGGGAATGCGATCAAATTCACGCTTCTCATCAAAGTCGATTGCAGCACTCATTCCGTTTTCCCATTCCGTTCCATCAATTGAACAAAACAGGAATACGACGAATGGTTGTGTGCGATCAGTGACCGTCGTTACAGATAGGTTGTGACAAATATCACTAATATGCGTCAAAGGCTGTGGGCGTCGCTGTTAATCGAGTTATGACCATGTGTCCCAGACTGCTGCTGGCGCGTAGCAGGTTGTTGTCTTGAGTCTTCGATTGCCAGCCAGCAGAAACGCCATATCAAGCAGGTAACGGAAAGGCCACTACCAATCAGGACACCCTCCATGAGTCCAATTTCGTCACGCCCCAAGTAAAAAACAATGAGATAGATCACGGGCAACATTACAACAAGATAAGCAAAGACCTGAATTACACTGGGCATCCAAATGTCCTGGCGACCACGAAGTGCGTTAATCATGACGCCTTGTCCACCGTCAACAACCAACAACACTGCAGCAAATGCTATCATCGGTGCCGTGACATTAATGAGAGCGGGATCATCGGAGAACAGGCTGGCGAGGAAGTCTGCGCCAAAATAGAACAAGACGCCAAACCCCATCATCGAAACTGTGTTTACACTGAGCCCAATCCAACCGCTGATCGCAAGTTCCCGATACTTGTTGGCACCATGCGCAATGCCCACAAGTACGGATGTCGCGGAACCCAGTCCCAGTGTAACCATAAAGACCATGGTTATCAGGTTAAATGTAATACCGAATGCTGCAAGTGGCAGTACGCCGATCCATCCCGCAAACACACCAATAATTGCGAATGCAAAGGTCTCGGCTGCCAGTGAAATGCTCGCAGCGTAACCAATATGGCGTTGCCGTTTCCACAGTTGAAACGGAACGTTCAGGTTTCCGCGTATGGCGAAGTCCGATTGGTCGCGCATCATCCAGACGTACCCAATCAACATGGCGGCAGACACATATCTGACTATAGTTGTAACCCATGCGGCACCCTCGGCACCCATTGCAGGGGCGCCCATTTCGCCGAATATAAACATCCAGTTCAGGAACAAATTTACGACATTGGCCACGAGCATGACGACCATCCAAGGGAATGGTCGTTTAATACTTTCGAGAAATAGGGCCGTTGTCAAAAGCAGCATAAACGCGGGAAGGTTAAGACCCGTGATCTGCATGATCCGACCGCCACGTATGGCGATATCACTGGATTGTCCGAATGCACTGAGAATTTGCGGACTGAATAATGCCAGGACAAGTCCACATAAGCCAATAAAGACCGCATATGCCAGGGATGAACGCCAGATCACACCACATTGATCTGCCGCTCCTGCGCCATACTTGTTGGCCGATAAGACAAGTGTGCCCGTGAGCAAGCCAAGGCCAATTACAACCATCGGCATAATTAGTGAGTTCCCAATGCTGAGAAACGCCAACTCTTTGGAGCTGAAGTGCCCGACCATGATCATATCAACCGTCGACATTGCTATGATTCCTGACCGCGCCAGTACGATTGGTGTAGCAAGTCGGACAAGTCCGTAAATTTGGGATGATAGGTTGGTCGATGGCATCATATAGATGGGCTTGCAGGCGAGCCGCTTCGCTCTGTGGGAGCAAAAATACAGTATTTACGGCGCATCATATTTTGTTCAACAACCAATAGTAGAATGTCGAGCATGGAAACGAGGCTCTATGAGTTTGTGTCAAAGAAACAGTTGCTCATGGATACAGCCTGATTGCATTATAATTATGCGCTCGTGTCAATAGAAATGGAAGGACTAACACAATGAATGCGATTACGAAGAGCCATCAAAACGATACTGCCAAATCTTCATTCAGCTTTGGGCCGGAAACAATCTCGTTACTTAAAGAGGTTCAGAATTACAACGACAGGCGAATCACGATACAGTATATGACCAACTTTGATGATTTACTGAAGACGGTTCACGAAATTGAAGACAAAGGTGAGTTAACTCCAATTTTTGATGTTCGGCATTCGGACATTGGACCGGAAAACGGTTTCTGGCTTCGTGGTCTCGATGAGGCAGGTAACGTGATGCATGTTCAAGCAGTGCGTCATGACAACCTTTCAGAAACGACGCTTTCCGAACACTGGAAAAATGATCCATTGTTGTATTGTACGCAGGGATTAGGAATCGATATTCTGAAATCAGAGTATGACGTAGCACCAGTTGCCAACGAGATATCTGGATCAGTTTGTTACCATGGCGAGCTGTGGGTTGAAAAAAGTTACCGACAAATCAGATTGGCATCAAAACTGGCTAACCTAGCCATGTTGATGGCACTCGGTCGATTCAGACCCGATTATCTGTACTGTCTGATCGTTCCCAAGGTAATCCGAACCGGACTGTCAGTGCGAAATGGTTATCTGCATATGCATCCACAGGGAATTCGGTGGCACATTCCGGGCAATGAGGTCCCCTATGACGAGTACCTCGTGTGGATGACTGGTGAGGAATTGACAGATCTCATGTCCCGCCCGCAAGAGGTATACTAACGTCTTGGGTGCGGTTTACGAGGCAGATTACAGCAGGCGAACCATCGTGAAGCAGGCTGTATGTTAGTAATCTTTCGTACGATACCCAGAAAGGTTCCGCATGACTATCGAGATGCAGAAGAGCCCGGACATGATCATATCTGGGCTCTTCTGTATCCATCGTATGACGATAGGCTTCGCTAACTCGCTCATCATACTTGGAGTTATTTGGCTCCAGAGATTTGTCGGATTTTTCGTTAAACGCAGATGCTACCCATCCGTCGCCATAAACCCGTGCCGCCGTCGATTTCGTCCCAATGTGGCTGAATACAAGATTATGGTCTTTTTTTGCGGGACGAAAAATCAGTACATGGGGTAGATAGGTCGACAGTACTTCCTGATCGGCTTTCTTTATGTTCCCGTCTGTCTGCTGCCAAAACTGATACCCGTTTGCAATCAAGTCGGTCGCGTTGCTGATCATCGATACATCATGCTCTTCGATGTATGTTGACCGGATCAGTTCAACGGACTGGAACTGACTTATCTCGAGGATTCGTTTGATAGCGTCCCTTTGATTTTGAAACTGCTCGTCTATCCAGCCATAAAAAAAGAATTGAAGGCGTACTGCAAATTCTTCAGGGATCGCCTCAAGCCGGTCGATTACAGGTGCCATGGCGTCCGAAGATACATTGTGGACATCCCATAAAATAGACGAACTCGGCGGGTTCACGACAAGTTTAACATGTCCGAGATGCCGGAAAAAAAAACTGTCAAACGTCTCGTCTATTTCAAATGCCGAGTGAAATCCGCCTACTTCGTCAATCCACCATGTTCCCGGTGGCATGGAAGTTGATGTGTCAGTTGATGAAGTGTGGATGTGCCCAGTCATGTTTCCCTCATCTCTGTCTAGCCAGAGTTTCGTTTCTTTCCCAGACTTTCGGAATGAAATGATTTAATTAGACTGTAAACCTGCTTCTTGACGCCGCCTTCCGGCAGTTCATGAAACATTTTTGCCGTTGTGAGTGCGTTATCGGGAATCACAGGGAGGTCCTTCGCGCTACTCAGTCCTTCGAAGAAGTAGCTGATTGGGCGATCAAGGCTTTCGGCAATTTGCCACAGCCGTGAGCCACTAATCCGATTGCTACCATTTTCATACTTTTGAATTTGTTGAAAGCTCACACCGACAGCATCGCCCAACTCTGTCTGTGTAACAGGACTACTGCTGGTCCCTTCTTTCAATAGTCTCGCCTCCCGAATCTTTCGTCCGATATAGGCATCAATCTCATCAACCATGACTCAACAACTCCATTCGTTATGAACACCCCCAACAGCGTTCGGGTCACCGGTACTTTGCATGATATCAGGAAAGATCTGATGTTAGCAGCGATTATTTTTCACGTCATGTTTATCTGGGTTTAGTCATTGATCTGACTCAATATACATTCTGCGATCTCGTTATGCTGTTTTCAGAAACGAGCGAATTGTTGTGTCCAGCATTTCTCGAGGCTGCGGCTTACCCACATGATACCCTTGCGCGAGATGGCAACCGTGTTTCTGCAGAAACCGTAACTGCTCAACCGTTTCGACTCCCTCCGCGACGATTTCCATGTCTAACTCATTGCACAAGGTTATCAGAGCCAAAATAATTGCGGCGTCAGTCTGCCGTGTTTCAAGGCCGCTGACAAACGAGCGGTCGATTTTTAGTGCATTCACTGGAATATTTCGAAGATAACTCAACGATGAGTACCCAGTCCCAAAGTCATCAAGTGTCAGTTTGACTCCCAAATCTGTCAGATGGGCTAACAAAGGACCCGTCGTGTCGGTATTTGACAACACAACATCTTCGGTAATTTCGAACTCAAGACAACTGGGTGGTAAATCGACACGGCCAATTACTTTTTCGACGACATCAGGAAAGCCGGGAAAATCGAACCAGCGTGGCGAGACATTGATAGCAACCTGAAAATCCTCAGACACCGTTCGATGCCAATGCATTGTCGCATTGCAAACCTGATCAAGAATCCATTCACTAAGCGGTACAATCATCCCGGTTTCTTCGGCTATCCACAAGAATTCGGAGGGCGGCAGCATTCCCAATTCGGGGTGCGGCCACCGGATCAAAGATTCAGCCCCTCGGACGACACCACTGGCGAGACATAGCTGAGGTTGGTAATGCACCTGAAATTCTTCGCGGTTCAAAGCACGATGCAGGTCATGTTCAAGGCTCAGTCGCCGCTTTGTCGACGTGTTCATATCGGGCGCGAAGTAACGGACCTGATTGCCGCCCACTGACTTGGCGGTTTTCATGGCAATTTCGGCATTTCGAAGCAAATCTTCTGCCGTGTCCCTCAGTTCCTGCTTATAAACAACGACACCCTGGCTAAGCTGTACGTGGACATTTTGACCGCCAATAAAAATGGGAGCTTCAAACTCGGATATAATTCGATGTGAGGAATGTTGCAGGCTTTCAAATGAATCTATGTCTTCAACAAGGACAACAAAATCGTCGTTGCCTACTCGCGCAACCAAATCAGTCTCGCGAAACATGTCGACAATCCGCTTTGCAACGGCCTTGAGCAGATAGTCACCGTTGAGATATCCGAGCGCATCATTAATGGTCTTGAAGCGATCGATATTCATATGGATTAGGGCGACAATGGTGCTGTTTCGACGCGCCCTCGCCGTAGCTTTCTCCAGATGGTCCAAAACCACGGACCGGTTGGCCAATCCAGTCAAACGGTCACTTCGTGACATTGTGTGAAGAATACCGTTGATCTGTCTGGACTGGAGTACACTTTGAATCAGTCTTGCCGCCGGCTCAAGAATTTGCAGCAGGAATGATAAGTCTCGTTTGTTGCTTTCCTTTACCCAGTCAACCCCGAGACAAAAGGATACTTTTCCAGATTGAAATATAGGAATGCGTATCCATTGGGTTCCGAATTCAGGATCAATGCCCTGACCCTTCACCGCGCCAGACGTCATTCCATCCGTGCAGAACATTGTTTGACCCACCAGGACTTCACTATAGTTCCAGGGATTCAACCCATCCTCTGGTTCTGCAGCATTAGGCCACATGGCAACGATGGAATACTGACCATCAAATGCCTCAATACGCGTAAGTGATACCCTTTCGGCACCAAGAAAGTTGCCCAACCGGGATAGCGCAACATCAAACCCAGATTCCGGATTGTTATTAACCTGATCGGCAAATGT
>JAJFID010000003.1 GCA_021775325.1 Rhodospirillales bacterium | reverse complement strand
GCATCAGTCATGTTCGCGTTTATTTCCGAACGGAATATTGACAGCATGTTACGCGGAAACATGATCGCCGTGGTCCTCATCGCGGGCATTATGGCTTTGGCCCTGCGTAGCGTTGGTATGGGTGTTTTGAGCCTGTTGCCGAATGCGGTTCCGATTTTGATGACGTTTGGTCTGTGGGCCATACTGGTTGGACAGGTCGGCATGGCATCTGCCACCGTCACGGCCACTGCCCTTGGCATTGTCGTGGATGACACCGTTCATCTGTTGACCAAGTATCTGCGGGGCCGCCGGGAAAAGGGTATGAACGCGGAAGATGCGGTCCGTTATGCTTTTCGTACAGTAGGTCCGGCCATTTTGACAACGACTGTAATCCTGACCATCGGATTCTCTGTACTTATGGCGTCCACATTCAAGATCAATTCCGAAATGGGTTTGTTGACGGCCATGGCTGTTGCCATTGCGCTCATATTCGATTTTCTATTCCTGCCGGCCATGCTGCTGCTCGGTAAAAACAAGATGGAGACAAAAAATGCAACACCTGTACCCGCAGAATAAAACTGGTCTGTTTTCGGCCCTGGCACTGCTCGTCATAGCCGTTGCCGCGCCTGCCCTCGCGCAAACACCGGAAGAGAAGGGATTTGAAGTGGCAGCACGCAGCGACCGGTCCGACCGTGGTTTTGTCGACAGTAAAGTTTCCCTGAAAATGATCCTGCGAAACGCCGCTGGGCAAGAGTCTACGCGTGAACTAACCATCAACACGCTGGAAATCCCTGATGAGCAGGTGGGTGACAAAAGCATGACTGTTTTCGACAGCCCCGCTGACATCGATGGAACCGCGTTGTTATCCCATGCCAGGATCCTGGAGGCTGACGATCAATGGCTTTATTTACCCGCACTGAAGCGGATCAAGAGAATTTCATCGGTCAACAAGTCCGGACCCTTTGTTGGCAGCGAATTTGCTTTCGAAGACTTTACCGGGCTTGAACTAAACAAGTACTCGTACAGGTATTTGCGCGAGGAAGTATGTGGCGAACTCATGTGTGATGTGGTGGAACGGACACCGCTTTACGAGCACTCCGGCTACACCCTGCAAATAGCGTGGGTCGACCAGACAGACTTTCAGGCCAGGAAGATCGATTTTTATGACCGTCGTGGTGATCTGTTGAAAACACTCGCGCTGACGGACTGGCGACAATATGAAGGTAAGTACTGGCGTGCCCACATGCTATCCATGCAAAATCACCAAACCGGTAAAAACACCGATCTCGTTTACGGAGAGTTCGAGTTTGGAACGGGCCTCGGCGAACGCGATTTTGTAAAGAATACCCTGAAGCGTCTTCAATGATGAACATACAGCAGCCAGACATGCCGGTCGTAAGGACGTGGAATACGGCATTTCTGGCTGCGTTGTTTCTGGTGGTAATCAGTTCCATCGCATCGGCGGCAGATGTCCGGGTGTCCGGGTTCTCGGGTGTGGATCTACGATGGTTTCCCCAGTCGCCAAAATATGATCGTCAGTTTTCCGGCCTGGAAGCCTCCACCTTACTCAACCCGGAATTCCGCTATCAGGCAGATGATGGTGGTCCTCAGGTCGTTTTCATTCCTTTTGCCCGCCTTTCCAGTCGTGATGCAGAAAGAAGCCATGTGGATATTCGCGAGGCATACATTGCCGATCATATGGATGACTGGGATTATCTCGTCGGGATCAATCGTGTGTTCTGGGGCGTCACGGAATCTCGCCATCTTGTCAACATTATCAACCAGACGGATGCCATCGAAGACACTGACGATGAAGACAAACTCGGCCAACCCATGATCAACATCGGTTTGCAAAAAGACTGGGGTCGACTGGACGCATTTGTACTGCCGGGATTCAGGGAAAGAACATTTGCCGGATCGGATGGCAGGTTGCGGGCCGATGAGACCGTCGACGAAGATCAGGCCGTCTTCGACAGCGGTGCCGGGACACGGCATGTGGACTTCGCCGGCAGGTACTCACATTTTCTTGGTGACTGGGATGTGGGGTTGTCTCTGTTCCACGGTCTTAGTCGGGAAGCGCGGTTGCCTCTGGGGACCGGAAATCGGCGTGCACCACACTACGATCTGATTACGCAGACCGGACTCGATCTGCAGTATACGTTAGATGAGTGGCTGTGGAAATTTGAAGGCATAACGCGCGAAGGGCAGGGCGATACATTCGCTGCCATGGTTGGTGGGTTTGAGTACACCTTCTTCCAGATTGCTGAAAGTGATGCGGATCTCGGAATTCTGACCGAATTGCACTGGGATGGCCGTGATCAGACTGATGCACCCTCGACGGCTTTCGACAATGACATTTTCGTTGGTGCCAGGCTGGCGCTCAACAATATTGACGACAGTCAGGCCCTGATTGGCGGCATAGTCGATGTGGACGACGGAACCACGTCGTTGTCATTAGAAGCGGATACCCGTCTTGGTGATATCTGGAAAATTGAAGCGGAAGCGCGTCTGCTGCTAAACACAGTGCCAGGCAACACACTGGCATCGTTTGAGCGTGACAGTTTCATCAATCTTCGATTGGTCCGTTACTTCTGATCCAGCCGATAACGTCGGGAAACTACTCGAGCCACTCAGAAATACTGGTGGTGGGGACGGAATAGTTCAACATCAAGGTTTCTGATCCCGGATTATTGTCGCTGAGGCTGGCATTGGAGTAGTGCGATATGGACAGGCCAAGCCGCGAGCGGTCATCAAAGCGATAGGCAAATTCAAGTTGGGACCGGAACTCGATCTCATGACCCAGATCCTTTTTTGAATCGCTGCCCTCGTGATAGTAGTGCGGTGCAAAGCTGGGGGTCAGGACCCAACGATTGCCGAAGTAGACGTCCATCAAAACGCCGGCACCAACAAAAACACTGCCGTTGCTGGTGACGCCAAGGGCGGCAAATGGTTTTAACTCCCACAATTTTTTATCGGATCGATACTCCAGGCGAAATTCTGCACTATCGTCGGTCTGCCTGTTGACGTCATAATACCCCAGACCTGCTGTTACAAATGCGGGGTCATCCGCAACTGCGGCCGTTCCGGCAAAAATGCCGGTTGCAAGTACGGCAGCAGCAAGGACGCTACTCGATTTCCCTGGAATGCGCGTCACAGTATTCTCCTCGACCGAATTTTACTGGCGTGTGGATCGTTATGGTTCGCCATTGTTGAGGCGCATTCTAGAAGAAACGGTATGATATGCAATACGGGGAACGTTTGCGCATCGGTATGCCGGTTAACGGGAAACTTTCCGCATCCGGTCCGTTGCTTGAACCAGGGCTTTTCGAATGCCCGGTTCGAAGGCTGAATGCCCGGCATCATTGACGATAACGAGCTGGGAACCTGGCCAAGCGCGCGCCAGATTATCTGCAGTCCAGGGTGGGCATATGACGTCGTAACGACCCTGCACCAGAATGCAGGGAAGATGTGAAACCTGATCGATATTGTCGAACACATATCGGGGCGGCAGGAACATGTCATTGACAAAATAATGTGCTTCGATACGTGCCAAGGGCAGCGAACCCCCGGTATCACCACCGCTCGATGGGTTCAGCCTGGCGCAGGCAGACTCATAACTGCTCCATGCATCAGCAGCCGGACCATGAACAGCAGGGTCCGGATCAATCAGTCGTTTGTGAAAATTACCCATGATGTCATTGCGCTCGTGCTGTGGCAGCGCATCTGTCAAAGCCCGCTTTGCATCCGGGAAAAACCGACCCATATCGTCAACAAACCAGCGCAGTTCTTCCTGCTCGCCCAGAAAAATTCCACGAATGACGAAACCGGTGCACCGGTCCGTATGCGCAATACCATAGGCCACCGCAAGCAATGATCCCCAGGACCCCCCAAACACGAGCCAGTTGTTAATACCAAGATGCTCACGAATAGTCTCTATGTCCTGTATGATGTGATGCGTGGTGTTGGCCTCAATGCCCGCCGACGGTCGGGACCGGCCACATCCGCGTTGATCAAACAACACAATTCGCCAGTGCTTCGGGTCAAAAAACCGGCGGTGCGTTGGTGCACAGCCGGCACCAGGACCACCGTGCAGAAAGACGACGGCCGGCCCGTCAAGATTGCCACATTCCTCCCAATAAACCGTATGGCCGTCACCCACGTTCAGATTACCATTGTTGCGCGGCTCTATTGCTGGATAGAGCTCACCTTCACCGGCATTGGCGTCAAAAGGTATCTGGTTCTCAGCCATTCCTGCTCCCTGACTATCAGTATGCACCACTGAGATCGGCCATATCGGCCCTTAATCCCAACAGCAATTCACTGTACTCTGGATGATCAGATTCAATAATGCCATGACGAATCATGAAATCAATAACGACGAGTGCAGAATCATAGGCAAAATCATCGGTAGTGATTACGCGTTCCAGCACAGTCTGGACAGGCCATAGATCAAATGCCTCGACTTCGCCGTCGGTATTATGCGGCGTGAAATCATTGGGTAGTTCAAGATCAAAATTGAACTGGATGTACTGTAAAACCCCCTCCGGGCGTTCTGTCCGAAAGGAAATACCGCCTACGGAGCGCGCATTATCAGCCAGTCCCCGGGGAATATTTGCTTCCTCGCCACATTCCTTGACCAGATTGTCACGAAGCGTGATGTCCGCCGGTTGTCCACCACTGACAATCAGGTCCAGTTTGCCCGGCGACGTTTCCTTGGTCATGGATCTTTTGGCGACCCAAAACGACATGTCATCGCCGTTTCGAACAAAACCACAAAGATTGACCGCGTAAATCCGGATACCAAACAAAATGGAGGCCGCTCGTTCGACGTGGAACAGGCTGGGTGATTGAAATCCTGCGGCCACTGGGTACATTTCGCCACGCCAGCCGGGAACAACACCTTTCTGCCGGAGCTCTTCGAGACAGGCCGCAACCGTGCGGGTGCGTACCTCATGCCCAACCAGCGACGGAGCGAGTGTGACTTTGCCGTCGCTCGTATGAAACACGTCTGGAAAAGATTCCAGTTCGCGCCTGAACGCAGGCAGGATAAGGCCAAGGCGCATGCCATCCACAACGAAGGCGTCGTAATCTGCCGGATCGCAGGGCTTAACTTCCAGTAAGCGGTCAGTGAGGCTCATGGGTCTCCGTACAAGTATGCCGGTGTACTCTAGCGCGCAAAAAGAAAGGCGTCACTGTGTGACGCCTTTTCAATTCTGACATATCCGGCGAGTCTAGGCCGCTGCGATTTTTCTGCCGTCTTTTGTGACACGGACATAGGCGCGCCGACAGTGTTCCACGCAATAGGGCTTGTCCGGTACGGCGTCTTTGCCGCAAAAACGAAACTCTTCCGTGCCTGGTTCGCCATCCGGCCAGCAACACATGTTGGCACCCAATTTGTCCAGTTTGATGATCTCTCCAAGCGGTTTTGAGGCCTTTTCTGCCGACTTGCGGATGGGGGATTGTCTTTTTGGAAGGCCCAACCTATGAACTTTCCCGACCACAGCGTTCTTGGTAATGCCCAAACGATTGCCTATTTCGCTGGTGGTCAACCCTTCTTCCCACAGCGCAATAAGGGCGCTAATTCGTTCCGGTGTCCAGTCGCTTACTATTGCCATGCCATTTCCCCATTACGACACAAAATCCATTAATCAGGTGTTTTTGTGTGCGTTTGCTTAATTATAGTTGCCGATTGGTCTCAGACCACATGATGTAGTAATGACTACCGTATTTTGCGGTGTTGGGCAATCGAATGCGTACATTTTGTTGTGGATAAAGGCATGTCAAGGCAATTTCCATGAAGGTTCGCCAAATATTTTGTTCGCAGTTGCGAAAAAAACTCTCTGTATGTTGCGGCGCACAATGTATACTCGGTAGCGATGACCAGAAAATGTGGGTAAGACTAGTCCCACGCAGGACGGACGGGAGTGAGGTGCATGAGCGCAGATGGCAAAAACTCGAAATCGGCAACGTATGAGGACTGGCAGGTAGCGGCCACCAAAGAATTCAAGGGTACAGCGCCGGAAGATTGCGCCTGGATGACGCCGGAAGGAATTGCCGTCAAGCAACTCTACACAGCCGCCGATCTGGAGGCTTTGGAACAGACGGATACGTTGCCTGGCTTCGCCCCATACCTGCGTGGACCGCGAGCTTCCATGTACACGGGCCGACCGTGGACGATCAGACAGTATGCCGGATTTTCTACGGCTGAAGACTCCAACAAATTCTACCGGGACAATCTGGCGGCCGGTCAAAAGGGTCTGTCGGTTGCTTTCGATCTAGCCACTCATCGAGGGTATGATTCTGATCACCCCCGTGTGGTGGGCGATGTGGGCAAAGCCGGCGTTGCAATCGACAGCGTCGAAGACATGAAGATCCTGTTTGACGGCATTCCGCTCGATGAAATGAGCGTGAGCATGACCATGAACGGCGCTGTCCTGCCTGTGTTGGCCGGATATATCGTGGCTGCGGAAGAGCAAGGGGTATCACCGGACAAGTTGTCAGGAACCATTCAGAACGATATTCTGAAAGAGTTCATGGTTCGGAACACTTTCATATATCCACCCGATCCCAGCATGCGCGCTGTCGCTGATATCATCGAATACACCGCCAAGAACATGCCTCGTTTCAATTCAATTTCGATTTCCGGGTACCATATGCAGGAGGCCGGCGCGACAGCCGTCCAGGAACTGGCTTTCACAATCGCAGATGGCGTAGAGTATGTTCGCGCGGCCCTTTCCAAAGGACTGGAAGTAGACGCTTTTGCGCCACGACTTTCTTTCTTCTTCGCCATTGGAATGAACTTCTTCATGGAGGTCGCCAAACTGCGCGCTGCTCGCCTGTTGTGGGCGGAGCAGATGGCGGGTTTCAATCCCAATAATCCGCAGTCGTCCATGTTGCGCACCCATTGCCAGACATCCGGTGTTTCGCTGACCGAGAAAGATCCTTACAACAACGTGATCCGCACGACTATTGAAGCCATGGCAGCCGTACTGGGCGGAACGCAGAGCCTGCATACAAATGCGCTGGATGAAGCGATCGCCCTGCCGACGCCATTTTCGGCGCGCATTGCCCGCAATACCCAATTGGTCATCGCCGAAGAAACCGGCATTACAAATGTTATCGATCCGCTGGGTGGTAGTTACTACGTAGAAAGTTTGACGGCCTCGATCGCTGAAGAGGCACGCAAACTTATCAGCGACGTGGAAGGTCTGGGCGGCATGACCAAGGCGGTGGAGATGGGTATGCCCAAACGCGCCATTGAAGAATCAGCGACCCGTCGCCAGGCCCGGGTTGATCTGGGTGAGGACGTGGTGGTCGGCGTAAACAAATATACGCTGGAGAAAGAAGCAGAGATCGACATCCTGGATATAGACAACTCGGCTGTACGGGAAAATCAAATCGCCAGACTTGAGCGAATAAGGACATCCCGTGATGAGAACGCATGTCAGAGGGCGCTGGATGCCCTGACCGGCGCTGCGGAATCCGGCGCGGGTAACCTGCTCGAGTTATCTGTGACTGCGACGCGCGCGCGCGCGTCTGTCGGCGAAATCACGCAGGCGCTGGAAAAGGTATTTACGAGACATCGGCCCATCACCACATCTATTTCCGGTGTGTATTCCAAGGCCTACGAAGGTGACGAGGGATTTGAAGCAATCCGGGCCGACGTCGCGTCATTCGCCAAGGTTGAAGGGCGTCGTCCACGTATGCTCGTCGCCAAAATGGGTCAGGATGGACATGATCGCGGCGCAAAGATTATTGCGACGGCCTTTGCTGATATTGGTTTTGATGTGGACATTGGCGCCTTGTTCCAGACGCCGGAAGAGACTGCCCGCGAAGCCATCGAAAATGATGTCCATGTGGTCGGCGTGTCCAGTCAGGCAGCGGGCCACAAGACGCTGGTACCATTCCTGATCAAGGCTCTGGCAGATCAGGGTGCTTCGGATATCCTGGTTGTGGTGGGTGGCGTCATTCCACCGCAGGATCATGAGTTTCTGAAAGCAGAGGGCGTCGCCGCGATCTTCGGGCCGGGTACGCATATCCCTACGGCCGCACGAGAAATTCTCGGTGTGATCAAGCAGCAACGCGAAGCGGTGGCATAACGCCGCCAG
Source organism: Rhodospirillales bacterium (assembly GCA_021775325.1). GTDB lineage: Bacteria > Pseudomonadota > Alphaproteobacteria > Rhodospirillales > Casp-alpha2 > JABJGO01. The sequence goes on along the minus strand of JAJFID010000003.1, from coordinate 13,099 downwards.
AATCAAAAAAGCCGTCCCGATCTGGATAAATGGGACGGCTTTTCAGATTTTCTTATTGACGAAATTGGCAGCACGATCACCATGCCAGGTGACATCCGTCTTGACGTCGGAGCCGATCGCATGACCGATCGCAGTTCTGTGATACCAGTAACAGTATCGGACGCTACTTTCCTTGGTCAGGCCAGAGTGTGGAATCCACAGTGCGCCAAGCCATTTCTTGGCCTGCGTGCCACGCCATGGCAGTTCGTCTTCCCCAACGTAATCAGCGTTGGCAAACTCCTGGATGTTGAGAAGTTCAGACCACTGTTTCCAACCCACAGCGGCATAACGCTCACCATCGTCCGGGACATCCGCTTCACCAAGCATTTCGAAGGCGGCAAGAACCTTGTCCTTGGTCAGACCATCGGTCCCATCACCGGCATAGTTTGTAGACGTGTCGAACTGATTGATGATCAGTTCGTCGGTTTTGCGGCCCAGAGCGTACGCGCCAGCGCGTGCAGTTATCGTTCGTTCATTTGTATTGGCCTTGAGTTCATCAAGCGAATCAACCCAGTCACCAGCGTAGAAATCTGATAACTGACATTCTACAGGTGTATGATCGATGTTCATGACAGGCACTTTGCCATGGCGCGCCTTGGTGCTTGCGGTACCTTTCCCGACTTTCTGGAAAGTCGTCGTTGCGCCAACGATGCTGTCCTTGACGCGTACCGTATTCCTCAGCTTTGAGCCCATCTGCTGGTACTGCAGATGGACGTCCGCCTGAAAATGCTTCACGAACGATTGTTCGACAGTAGTCGACATTCCGTTCTCCTCATTGGTTAGGTTTTGAACAATGGTGTTATCGGAGGGGCCTGCTGAGTGCAGTAGACGATGGACTCCGGCACCGTGGGCTGAAGCGGGCCGGATAGTGCCGGTTATCCGCATCAATAGAAAAAATGGGTTAGCTCATGTGATTAACTATTGAAATCACGCTGGAGGTCCCCATTTGAAGTAAGGATGTTTGTTGTAATGGAAGGCTCTATGGGGTGGTCAGGTAGAGCGGATTTGTATGTGACAAACACGAACAGAAACGAGAATGGATACCCGCGTGACTATAATTTCCAGTCCTTTCGACCAAAGCTCGAGCTTTGAGATTGAAACCAAAGAGCTTTTCGCCCAGTGCCTGCAAGCGTTCCATGCTTTCGGAAACCTGGTTGAATTGGCAGAAGACATGCGAGTCTTGTCACTAAATGCGGAACTCGCTGCGGGGCGGGCTGGCGATAAAGGCGCATCGGTTCGCGTACTTACACAATACACACGGGAATTGGTGTACCGGCTGAATTCCACAGCTTCGCAGATCGCTGAGCTTAAGGCACAGATGGACGATTACAATGTAGGTACCGGTAGTACACAGGGGCAAATATCTACACCCGATAGCACATCTCATTCTGTTAAATCACGCCAGGCAGGCTCGGATACCTCCGCAGATGTCTTGGCGGATGACACTGATGCGCAACCCTGCGAATTTTCGGAAACGATTGCGTCTGTATCTGACATTGTCGCTTGTGTGAATAGTCTCTCGGACGCAGCGGACAGCGTAACTAATGTAGGTTCTCAAGCTGCGAGTATTTCGACAAATATCGCAATAGAGGCAGCGCTTTCCGGTGAATTTGAAGCTGAATTCAGTCAGGTTTCAAAGGCGATGCAGGGTTACGTCGGACAACTTCGTACAATGGCTGATTCGGCGGCTCGTACAATACATGGCGCGGTTTCAATTGGGCAGGGTCTCCAGCAACGAGCATCCAGAAGTCTTGATGACCAATCAATGTCTCGGGCAGTTGCGTCCAGAACAAAGCCTTCTGAAACTCCTTTGACTGGTTCTGTGCCCGCCGCACCTACTCCATCGGATGGCCCGTTTACGTTCCGTCAAATCGAACTTGTACAGTCCACGTTTGCAGAAGTGGCCAAGATCAAGGAAGCCGCCGCTGATCTGTTTTATGGTCGTCTTTTCGAAATGGATCCCGCACTCAAACCCTTGTTCTCAGGCGACATGAAGGCCCAGGGCAAAGCGCTCATGGGAATGATTGCGACCGCAGTCGCAGGTCTGAATAAACTCGATACAATCGTTCCGGCGGTGCAGGATCTCGGTGTTCGCCATGCCGGTTACGGTGTCAAGGACAAGGACTATGACACGGTTGCCGGTGCGTTACTTTGGACGCTGGAGCAAGGGCTGGGTGATCTATACACGCCCGACGTGGCCGATGCCTGGACAGCGGTCTACACCGTGCTCGCCACAACCATGAAAGATGCGGCAAAAGCAGCGCTTGAAGACACTGAAGGAAACTCAGAGAATCACGATGGTTCATTGGTCATCAAACAAGATGCCTCGCTGTTCGCGAGGTTAGGTGGTGAACCGGCGATCGACATTCTTGTCGATTCTTTTTACTCTCGGGTTGTCGACGATCCGCGGATTTCCGACATCTTTGAAAATGCAGATGTTTCACGCCTCAAAGCTGACCATAAATCTCGGCTGGCAGCGACGTTCGGTAATCCAGATGCGGTTGCTGACAAATCCTATGACGGGATGCACACACTTCTAATGATGAGCAATTCTGACAATTCTCATGCCGGGATTGCGGTTGAGCATTTTCTGGCTATCCTGAAAGACTTCCAGGTTGATGGCGGTATGATTGAAGAGATTATGGGAATTCTTTGAGGGTCGAATGTTGCTCACTTTGAAATCAATGATGGCGTGACGGCCACTTCCTGGCTATCCCTTCCTCGTCCAATGTTGATGTCTCCAACTGAACCTGGGGTCTCTGAATCAAGAGCTTTCCTGGCGGCGATCATTGTTGTATCTGATGCAGCGAGACGGCCAGTTTGTTGCAACCCTGCCCGTTTCTGAAAAGCCATTATGGCCTGGCGCAATCGCTCCCCGAAAAAGCCTGTAGGACCATCTGTCTGGCCGAGGTCGAGTTCGCCCAGGGAATCCATGATTATTTCTGCACGGGCAACATCATCAGGGGTATTTTTTTCATTCGGCCCAACAGGGGATGAGATTTCGAACACATCTGAGAGTCCGCGAAACTGATCCTGGCTTCCATCATCTGCCATGAGTCTGCCGAATGGATCGGGTCGGGTAATCCGAAGATCAGTGTTTTGTTCCATTGTTCTTTTCTCCTGTGCGAAGAGGGGATGGTGCCAAGGCACCATCCCCCCGAATGCGGTGAGTGCTGCGAAAAGGCACGCGCTCATCACCGCAGTTACGAATGCCTTGTTTTGATTTGATTCTAATTGGGTTGTGACGATATTTATTCAGGATATAGCGTCTGGAAACCCTGCTGAACCTGCCCAACAAAAGACGGGTCCTGGTCTCGCCAGTACCGTGGATCGTGCATCATTCGTTTTAAATCGCTTTCTGTAACGCCAGAAGATACGCGACCCTGATTGCCGAGAACGGGGGGTTCGCCTGACGTCATCATGTGATGCATTGCCGTGACCCCCTCGAAACTGGACGACAATGCATCGAAGGCTCCTGGCGGCAATTGTTTTCGACCCCAGTGGCTGATTTGGCGAGAAATATTTCGCCAGTTTTGCTGTCCACCGAAGTGGTTCACCAACCTGACCGTTTCAGCTTCTTGCTCCATGCTGCCTGACATGTCCTGTATCAGAGGCAGTAATTTTTCTTTAGCTAGATCATAGACGATTTGAACCTGTTCCTGGGAAAAGCCAGCAGCATGTAATCGGGTATTGACCTCCGCATCGACACCAAAGGCGTCATGGTCGATTACCAGATCATACTGGTCCGGTGTTTCGGGTATGTCATCGATTGGATCGCCCAGTTTGTTTTCAAGCTCACCATAAGATTTCACCAAGGCATCAATTCTTACGCTGCCCAGGTCCACGTCCCAGAATTTTTCCGGAACGTTGGCTGGGCGTGTTGCTAACGAACTATCTTTGTTGGATTGCGTCGTCGTCGTTTCCTCTAGTGCTTCGTCGACCTCTGCCAAGGATTGGGAATCCATTTGTATCTCCTCTGTTCATGTTCACAGCCACGTCTGTCAAATCCTGTCGCCACGCCCCTTGAGGGCCATACGTTCCATATAGGCAACGAGGGCCTTCTGGCCATCCAGATATCGAAGAACCGCATCGCTGGCATTTGGCCCGCATATCCGATCTCGTGTAATGGCGTGAAGATGTTCAAGTATGGTTTCCGCTTCGGGATATGCGAGCAACCGCGCAAACGCTCTTTGCAGATCCAGTGATGTTGTTGATTGTAGTGTCTTGTCCATGTGGTGTTCATCGAACCATGCCCATGAAATGCCGTCATCCGTCATGATGCAACGCCGAGATCAGCCGTCGGTCGTAAATCGACGTTCATGGGCAGAGGGCTTTCTTCAAGTGGGGCCGGTGCCACGCCAATATGATCTTCTGATTCCATGGAGATAACTGTTTCGCTTACTGTCGCCAATGGTCTAAGAAGGCTTTCAGGGATATCAAATGCTTTGGCCAACCAATGAACGGCGGAGACTGGGTCGATCTGCGCCATCGCTTCGGGTCCCAGAACTCTTATCGTGTCCATCCAATGTATTGCTTCTCTTGCTTCGTGACGCGTATATGACTTGGCCAGCGGGGAACGCCATGTCATGGCAATGGCGCGGCCATCAAGATTTATCGTTGGGATCTCGCCGCGGCGTGACAGCACGGACAATGCACGATGCATGAGCGGAACCAAGAGCTCGGATTGTAGTCGACCGTAGGTCGCGCCAAGTAGGCGGGTTATCTCCGCCGATCGTTCAAGTACCTCAGTTGCCGTCATATTTGGAGAGTTGGGTTGCCCAAGCCTGTCAATCAGCAACGCGCTGCGAATTCTGTTTCTCAGGTCAGTGAGTACAAGCTCGGAAACGTCAAAACTACCGGGTGCTGCGAGCGGGGAGAGGCCCTGGGAGCCGACGGCTTTGGGTATAATTGTGCCTGGCGCCAGTCGAATTGTGGCTGGGTTCAATACGCCATCGTCATCGGCCTGCCAGATTCCGGTCACCGCAATGGATGCGTTCTTGAGGACCAGTTCAACAACCTTATTCGCTGTCTTGATATCCGGCAGGCTCTTCATGACAGGCGATCGGCCATAAATTTCTCCTGGTGCCTTTAGCCACCTGAAATTGATAAAAGGAGATTGTGAAAACGTGCCGCTCGCAAGAACAATATTTTCAGGCTGTTGCCCGCTGTTATTTTCTCGAATGGCCGTGTATTTGAAGCGGCCGTCCTGTGGAACGACTGATTCGATAACCGAAATTTCTTGTGGCTCACTGACACTGGTCTCATCGTGATTCGGGCGAGTGGCATCGGGAAAACGTTGTATGAACGCATCATGACTGAGTTCCGAGCGACGATACGTTGTGTCCAGGCGACCACCCTGTCCCTCTTCGAATGCGACCTGCCCCAATGGAATGGCAGTAAAGTGGAAAGCGCTACTCTCCCCGGCAGGTGCTTCTTCGAACAACAGACAAGCAGTGCCTACCGTTACGAGGTCGAGGAAACATTGGTGCATCTCGATCGAAAAGTTCGAACGCTCAAAATGGCCACGTACGGTCTCGCTTACAAATTCAAGCGCCTTCGCGGCTTCGGCTGCAGCTTCGGCAGATGCTTCGCTGCCTGCCGTTAGGGAAAACCACTGGCCCCAAGGCGGTGTTAATTCACCAAGAAGACTCGAGGCGAGCTGATCAACCCCATCAGGTGCTGTGCCGTCAAATAGGGATGCGGTCTTGTTTACACCGGAAGAAGATGATTGTGAAATGCCGTCATGCTGTGGCAACGCATACGCATAACACTCACGCCACAGTTCGTCCCATTTTGACCGCTGTTCCATGGCCTTTTTGTAACGACGCACTACGTGGGTTGTATTCACCTCGGTCATGCTTATTCTCCAAGCAGTGATTTTTGTTGCGATGAGATATCCGCTACATCCAGCAAGCCTCTGCTGGATGTAGCTGTCGTTCCACGACGGCCGCGACGTTTCCGTTTCAGGAGTTCTGCTCTGTGAACCGCTTCTTCTGTTGCGGTCGTGTCGGGTTCTTCGATCGGAATTGGTGGCGGTGATGGGGCGCTGAACAATCCACCCATTTTGCACTCCTTCATTAGCCGTACTTCAAACAAAAAGCCCGCCAGTGACAACTGACGGGCTTCGGACACACCTGTGCCCTGCGCTGAATAGACTTATTTCACAAAAATATTCAAAAGTCAAGGATTATTTTCGTTTTTTAGGTATTTAAATAGTTGTTTTGGTGTTTGCACCCAATAATGCTGAATGCCTAATATTCGTTTTACGGCTTCCACGCACGTAAATGGTGCCCAAGGTGCTGGTTTCGCAGGCGATGTGCGTTGACCGGTAATAATCGTCGAATATCCATGCTGACGATACCAATTCGATAGAGCATCCGCAGAGGAGAGTGGAATGGACTCAATGACCGTTTGGTGGGCGAGCGGGTCAATGATGACCCAATTTGAACCGGTCGCGATTGCTACAAAGCAGTGCCTGTAGCCTGGCGCGAGCCACCTGAACCATGGAATGCAGTTATCATCCCCAAACACAACAACACAGGTGGGTTTTATGGAATTTTTGGCGTACTCCGGATCCTGGCGTAGATGTTTATGTTGTAGCGGCATGGGTCGGCTCCTGCCATTTGGCTTGAGGTATCACAACAATTCCCTTCGTCATAAGCGTGCTTAGCATTCTGTCCATGGCTTCGTCCCATACTCGGGCAGCACGCTGTTCGGGGCCATGTCTCGCGTCAGGTGGACATTCAAGAACACCAAATTTCGACAACACACTCAGGTGTTCGTCACTCAACCGGTTGTTCTGATGTAGTCTCCGTACGATGCGATACAGGTCGTCGGGATCACATGGCCGTGGCGATGATTCTTTGGAAGGGCAGTAACTGGCTCCATCGTTCCGCATTTTTTGGCACCGAATAAACCAGAACCATGCCTGTTCGGCAGAGTCGAAAGGCACTCCCGTAACGGATGTTATCGTTTTTGATTTAGATGCAGACACAACATGCATAGGATTTTCTCCAATTAAAAGGAAAAATAGCATATAATACAAATATAGGAAAAAATCAACCCATAATATGATAATTATCCTAGTGCATTTTTTCATCGAGTATAAGACCATGTTCCCATGTTGAAACACGCAGATGTATGGTCAGCAATTGACCGATTGGCACGCGAGCACGGAATGTCTCCGTCTGGACTTGCCAAGAAAGCCGGGCTTGATCCCACCACCTTCAACAAGAGCAAGCGCATTACCCGTGAGGGAAAACTGCGCTGGCCCAGCACCGAAAGTGTGTCAAAAGTATTGTCGGCGACGGGTGCCACATTGGGTGAGTTTGTGACCTTTATTGGGACGGCCGACTCCGGTGGTGTGTACAGGCACATTCCCTTGATCGGATTTGCGCAAGCCGGGTCAGATGGTTACTTTGATGATGGTGGATATCCCGTGGGCGGGTCTTGGGATGAAATTCCCTTCCCGGATGTTGGCGACCCGCATGCCTTTGCGCTTGAGATTAGCGGCAATAGTATGGAGCCAGTGTTTCGTGATGGTGATACCGTAATTGTCTCGCCGGACTCCAGTATCCGGCGTGGCGACCGAGTGATCGTCAAAACGATGGATGGTGAGATACTGGCGAAGCAGTTGCGTCGTCAGACCGCTCGCAAGGTCGAACTACAATCCATCAATAATGAACACGATGATCGCGTTATTGGCGCCGAAAACCTTGAGTGGGTTGCACGGATTGTCTGGGCTAGCCAGTAGTATCGGCCAAACCCGGGGAAAAACACCAAAATTCTCGCGAGAGTATCCGATGTCCAAGCATGGGCCTACTGGCCGCACAATTTCTTACATTGATGGCGAATGGCATGAGGGTGACGTGCCCGTCATGTCGCCTTTTGATGACGGTGCGTGGCTGGGTCACACGGTATTTGATGGTGCGAGGGCATTTGATGGTTGTGCCCCTGACCTGGATCGGCATTGTGAACGGGCGATCAAGTCCGCCCACATTCTTGGTATGGAACCTAGCATTACGGCGCCTGAAATCGAAGCCCTCTCGCGTCAGGGAATTGCAAAGTTTTCACCAGATGACGTTCTCTATATCTGCCCTCTGTTTTATGTCAGTAATAGTTTCATGGGCCCGGAGCCGGAAACGACTAAGTTTGTACTCTCAATTCGAGAAGCTCCCTTCCCAGAGGTCCGTGGGTTCTCCGCGTGCCTGACAAGATTTCGGCGGCCTTCCCGGGATTCTGCGACAACAGACGCCAAAGCATCTGGTCTATATCCGAATGTGGTCAGAAGTGTGCGGGCCGCTGCGGAGAAAGGTTTCGACACGGCTGTAATGTTGGACCCAAATGGTAATGTGGCCGAGTTTTCCTACACCAACTTGTTTTTGGTGAAGGATGGTCACGTCCATACACCGGCTATCAATGGCACATTTTTAAACGGTATCACCCGTCAACGTACGATCATATTGTTGCGGGAAAACGGGTACTCAGTAGACGAACGCCAGATTGATTTTGACGAATTGCTGGAAGCTGACGAGATATTCAGTACAGCAAATCACACCAAGCTGATGCCTTGTACCAGGATTGAGGACCGCAACCTGAATGCAGGTCCGGTTTTCACTCATGCTCGAGAGCTCTACTTTGCATGGGCGAAGACCCAGCCCATCTAGGCGGATAAATCATCACCAGCCAAAGCGCGACGGATAAGAGCGATAGACTCGTCCACACCATACAGAGCGATAAACGATCCCATGCGCGGGCCCTGGGACTGGCCTAACAGAATCTCATACAGCGCCTTGAACCACGCACGTAAATCGGGGAACACATCGCGTTTACCAATCTCATACACAATACTCTGGATATTCTCGGCGCTCGCTTGCTCACCCAGTCCTTCCAGCCCTGCAACAAGGTCTTCAAGTGCCAACCTCTCGTCATCTGACGGTTTGCGATACTCTTTTGATGGGCGGACAAAGTCTTGATAGTAGTTGATGGCGTAACCCACTAGTTGGTCTAGAATCGGTGCGTTATCAGGCGATACACCCGGACGATACCGGCTGATAAAATGCCAAAGTACCGTTTTGTCTTCTGAGTGACACACGCTGGCCAGGTTCAACAAAATATTGAAACTCATATGAGCCACTTCGTGTGGCGGATTACCGCTGTGTATATGCCATGCTGGATTGGCAATCTGTTTGTCCAGGTCCTGGTCGGGGAAACTTTCGACAAAGCTCAGGTACTCATCCACCGCTTTCGGAATCACATCGAAGAATAACCGTTTGGCAGTTTTCGGTTTTTGATACATGAACAGGGACAAGCTTTCCGGTGGTGCGTAACGCAACCACTCCTCAACGGCGAGGCCGTTGCCACGTGATTTGGATATCTTTTCGCCCTGGTCGTCCAGAAACAATTCATAGGAAAATCCTGCTGGAGGCGGGCTGCCAAGCGCTCGGCAAATCCGCCCGGACTGCTTGACTGAATCAATCAGGTCTTTACCCGACATTTCATAGTCCACGCCCAAAGCGTGCCAGCGCATGGCCCAATCGGCCTTCCATTGTAACTTACAATGCCCATCGGTAACCGGGACCTCTCCGGTTGAACCGTCCTCATACTCAAACACTATCGTTCCCGCTTCTGCATTACGTTCAATCACCGGGGCTTGCAGAACATGGCCGGTTTTTGGGCAAACGGGCAGGAAGGGGCTGTAAGTCTTGCGTCTTTCCTCGCCCAGCGTTGGCAACATGATTGCCATAATTTCTTCGTAACACGTCAATACCTGCATCAATGCGTCATTGAATGCTCCTGACTTGTACTCCTCTGTCGAGCTCTTGAACTCATACTCGAACCCAAAGGAGTCCAGGAATGCTTGCAATCGGGCGTTGTTGTGGTGGCCGAAGCTCTCATGGGTACCAAACGGGTCGGGTATCTGGGTGAGTGGCAGATTGAGATGCTCTGCCAGCATCTCCTGATTCGGAAGATTAGTTGGTACTTTCCGCAGGCCATCCATGTCATCTGAAAATGCAAATAGTTTCGTCGGTACATCTGAGAGTTGGTGAAACGCATGCCGGACCATAGAAGTTCGGGCAACTTCGCCGAAAGTACCAATGTGGGGTAGTCCGGATGGGCCGTACCCTGTTTCAAACAACACGTAACCTTTTTCAGGCGCTGTATTTTTGATCCGCTTTAGGACCTCCCGCGCTTCGACAAAGGGCCAAGCATTTGCGTTCTGTGAAAGGTCTCTGATACTGCTCATACTGTCACCTGTTAGGGAGGCGTTAAAATGTCTTGGCCCTGGGAATGGATAGGCGGCGAACCTACGAGTGAGAGACGATCCCGTCAACGCCTGATACACCAGTGCAGATTACTTCCAAACAGGTTTCCCATCGCCCGTCAGGCCGTAGGACTCCCAGTTTTCGGTAATGCGCTGAATTACGTCATCACTCATCCGTATTTTTCGACCCCATTCGCGGTTGGTCTCCGGCTCAAGCTTTGTTGTGGCGTCTATCCCCACTTTGGAGCCAAGCCCTGAAACGGGTGACGCAAAATCCAGATAATCAATGGGCGTGTTTTCGATCATGGTCATGTCACGGGCCGGATCAACATTTGTGGACATGGCCCAGATCACATCATTCCAGTCACGGCAGTTAATGTCGTCATCAACAACAATCACGAATTTTGTGTACATGAACTGTCGCAGATACGACCACACCCCTAACATGATCCGTTTTGCATGCCCTGCATACGCCTTCTTGATCGAGACAACGGCCACTCGGTATGAACACCCTTCAGGCGGCAGCCAGAAGTCTACGACTTCTGGAAACTGTTGCGCGAACATGGGAACAAATACTTCGTTTAATGCCTCGCCCAATATGGATGGCTCGTCTGGCGGACGGCCAGTATACGTGGATAAGTATATGGGCTTATGCCGTCGGGTAATGGCCGAGATTGTAAACACCGGAAACTGCTCAACAGAATTGTAGTATCCTGTGTGATCGCCGTAAGGGCCCTCGTCACCGTAATCTTCCAGTGAGACGTGGCCTTCCAAAACTATTTCGGCTTGGGCCGGGACTTTCAATGGAACCGTCTTGCAATCTACCAACTCAACTTTCTCACCACGCAGCAAGCCCGCGAACTGATACTCTGACAAAGTATCAGGTACAGGTGTGACAGCCGCCAGGATGGTACCCGGGTCAGCACCGATGACGACGGCCGCCGGGATGGGTTCGGTTTTTTGCTCTTTCCACCGGGCGTGATGCTGGGCGCCGCCGCGGTGTTTCAGCCAACGCATATAGGTTGTTTTTGGCCCGGTAACCTGCATCCGGTAGATGCCGAGGTTGTACCCATCACGCCGGTCGCCGCCCTTTTTGTCGGCATCCGGTCCCTGGGTCACGACCAGCGGCCACGTAATCAAAGGCGCGGGCTCGCCGGGCCAACAGGTCTGTATGGGGAACGCGTTCAGATCGATGTCTTCGCCGGTCAGGACTACTTCCTGGCAAGGCGCATATTTGACGGTTTTCGGCTTCATGCTCATGACCGTTTTGACCAGCGGCAACATATCAAGCGCCTCACGCCAGCCATCCGGCGGTTCAGGTTGGCGCAGGAATGCCATGGTTTCGCCAATTTCGCCCAATCCGCCGGGCTCCCGGTTCATGCCCCATGCGACCCGTTCGACAGTGCCAAACAAATTGGTGAGTACAGGCATGCCATAGGGCGTGCCATCATCACGTATTGGGTTCTCAAAAAGTAGAGCCGGGCCGTTTTCTGCAATAACCCGGGTTTGTATCTCGGTCATCTCAAGATTCGGTGAAACGGGCTCCGTAATACGTACCAATCGACCGTCACGTTCGAGCCGTGCAACGAAATCCCGTAAAGAGGCATCTGCCATACCAATATCAATCCCGTTCAATTTTGGAGCATTGATAGCGCGACAGCATAAACCGTCAAGGAATTTAACAACTTATGTGTGATTTGGTTGTGCCCGGAAAAATTCCATTATACCCTTTGCGCGAGCTTTGGGGTACCATGTATCTTGCGTTTGCCTGGATGTGCCAGGCACGCGAGAGAATGACTATGACCCTGTATGACAGAGGAACATATGGCGCAACTTGAAGATGGCGTTACCGAGGCACTTGGATCGAACGCTTCTACAGCGGACGAAGGTGGCGAGGTCAATTTTCATCGCCTGATTGAAATTGGAATCGCGCTTTCAGCAGAGCGTGACAATGCGCGCCTCATGGAGCGCATCCTGTTGGAAGCAAAGGATATTTGCTTTGCCGATGGTGGGACTTTGTATCTTCGGACCGAAGATGACCGGCTGAAGTTTACGATCATGCGCACAGATTCACTGGGCATCGCCCTGGGCGGCACAACTGGCAAAGACATTACCTTTCCACCTTTGCCCATGCATGACCCGGAGACGGGACAGGCCAATCACAAGAACGTGGCAACTCACGTGGCCTTGTCCGGCGAGACAACCAATATTCCGGACGCCTACGATTCTGATGATTTCGATTTCTCGGGCACCAAGAAGTTCGATGAGGGCACCGGATACCGCTCCAAGTCATTCCTGACCGTGCCGCTTAAGAATCACGAAGGCAACATCATCGGTGTGCTGCAACTCCTGAATGCCCGGAATCGCGAAACCGAGGAAGTTATCGAATTCAGCGCATCAATTCAGCCTCTCGTTGAAGCGATGACCTCACAGGCGGCTGTTGCGCTGGACAACGCCTTGCTGCTGGAGGCGCAGAAAAAGCTGTTCCGTTCCTTCATTGATCTGATCTCCGGAGCTATTGACGCCAAATCTCCGTATACGGGAGGGCACTGTCAGCGTGTGCCCGAATTGACAATGATGATGGCAGATGCCGCCACTGCGGCGACGTCCGGTCCATTCGCAGATTTCGATTTGACGCCGGAGGAACGCGAGGAACTGGAAATTTCGGCTGCCCTGCACGATTGTGGCAAAGTAACAACGCCTGAGTACGTGGTGGACAAGGCGACCAAACTTGAAACCATCTATGACCGGTTACACGAAGTTCGCATGAGATTTGAGATCGTAAAACGTGATGCC
>JAJFID010000200.1 GCA_021775325.1 Rhodospirillales bacterium | reverse complement strand
AGGCCTTCGGCACCATACATTCGTTCGGCAATAGCGAGCGCTACAAACGTGTTATGCCGTGCACAACCCTGTAACACCGAACTGGCGACGGGTCCCGGCATGCCAGCAACGCGGCCAGCCAGCAATGCAAAAACGATTGCGCATGCAAATGCACCAAGAATAACCGTGCCAAATGAGCCAACCAACTCCAGAGTCAGTTCTATAGTTGAAGTCTTATAGAACAGGAGTGCGGGCATCAGCACCCAGTAAACCAGTTTGTCGTTGAGATTCCAGAACTCGGTATTGGGAATGCCGCCGCGCCGTAACAGATGACCCAAAACGATTAGGGCAAAAATTGGCGCGATTGATAGGAATATACTTAACATCTGTCACTTTCGATACGGCAATGGTTGCGCGAGCAAATGACCATACACAGGGAAGAAAGGCCATTGTTAAATCCTTGAATTTCGTATTATACTCACAACTGTGATCACAGTATGTGTGCTGTGTTCTCCCGCGTCGTTAGTGATGTTTTGAGAGTGACTATGTGTTATGCCGCCGGATTGTGGTTGAGAGGGCAATACAAACCGCCCTGTTTTGCATGTATGAGGTGCGAGACACCCCACCATGAGAGCAATCAATCAAGACAATCAAAGGAAGACATTAATGGCAAGGCGAAGTGCGCGAAGGGAACGGCGGGATCGTAGTGCAGGTTTGGAGCAAATGCCGTTCCGCCAACTCAAAAACCCATACTCACCCATAGAAGTTCTGTCGCAGGATCAGATTGAGGCTATTCACCATGCCTCGTTACGCATTCTGAAAGAGATCGGCATGCGGGTCATGGACCCGGATTCCCGACGCCGTCTCAAAGATGTTGGGTGCGAAGTCAACGAAAGTAACGAACGTGTTCGGTTTGACCCGGCGTTGGTCACGGAATTGGTCACCGACCTGCCGCCTGAGTACACCTCCATTGCCAGAAACCGCGACAAGGACATGGTTGTGGGGGGTAACAATATCGTGTTTTCCACAGTTGTTGGCCCGTCCTTTGTCAGCGACCTGGACCGTGGCAGACGTCCGGGAACATACGACGAGTTGTGTGATTTTATCAAAGTAGCGCACAGCCTGAACATAATCCACCAGGATGGCGGTGGTGGTTTCGAGCCCATGGATCTGCCACCCGAATCGCGTCACATGGACATGATGTATGCGCAGATTACCCTGTCGGACAAGGGCTGGCAGCCGTGCTGGCTTAACAGTCGTTCACGGGCGACGGACGTCCTTGAAATGACGTGCATTGCCCTTGGCCTAAGCCGTGACGAGCTTTCCGAAATTCCGACAATATCCGCTGGTGTCAATACCAACTCCCCACTGTTACTGGATTCCGAGCTGGCGGAAGGTCTGGTGGTTATGGCGGAAGCAGGCCAACCGGTAGATATCACACCGTTCACCATGGCGGGTGCCATGAGCCCGGTTCCACTGGCTGGTACGCTGGCTCAGCAGAATGCGGAAGTGTTGGCAGGGTTCGTTCTGGTTCAGGCCGTGCGTCGTGGCTGCCCGTGTGTGTACGGTCACTTTTCCACGAACGTTGACATGAAAACAGGGTCACCCGCATTTGGAACGCCGGAATACACAAAAACCACACTGGCATCAGCCCAGATGGCCCGGTTTTACGGTGTTCCCTTTCGTTCAAGCAATACGACCGCATCTCCTGTCGCGGATGCGCAGTCAGCATACGAAAGCGAAATGTCCATTTGGGGTACTGTCATGGGGCATACCAATCTGGTTTTGCACGCGGCAGGCTGGCTGGAAGGTGGATTAACAGCATCTTTTGAAAAGCTGATTCTCGACGCCGAAATGTTACAACTGATCGCCGGTGTTCTGGAACCCATCGAAGTCAATGAAAGCACCCTGGCATTTGGCGCGGTCGAGGAAGTCGGACCCGGCGGGCACTTTTTTGCTGCAGCCGACACACTGGCGCGATACGAAACCGCGTTTTATGCGCCTTTGGTATCGGACTGGCGCAACTTCGAGACGTGGGAAGAAGATGGTGCAAAAACGGCGACGGACCGCGCTAACAATATATGGAAACAGTTGCTGGCGGATTATGAAAAGCCGCCGATTGATGCAGCAATCGAAGAAGAACTACAGGCCTACATGGCCAAGCGAAAAGAAGAGTTGTTTAGATCATGAAAACTACAGCAAGAGTTGTCGTAATCGGCGGCGGCGTTACCGGATGCAGCATTCTGTATCACTTGGCAAAGAAGGGATGGACGGACAGTGTCCTGATCGAGCGACAGGAACTGACGTCCGGGTCGTCCTGGCATGCTGCAGGTGGCGTATTTACCTTTGTTGGGCCCAACCCGGTCGCCGAGATTCACAAATATACCTATGGCATGTACTCCGAACTGGAAGATGCCGGGTACAACTGCGGTTTCCATATTACGGGTGGTCTGAATCTTTGCCGTACGGCAGAAGAGCTCGAATCCTACAGGGTCGTGCAAAGCGCTGTTCGTCGACTGGGAATTGAAGCGGAATTCATATCGCTGGAAGATGCAAAAATGCGCGCGCCCATCATAGACACGTCTGCACTGATCGGTGCCATGTGGACACCCGAGGGCGGGCATGTTGACCCTGCCAGTACGACTCAGTCTTTCGGTGCCGCAGCCCGTGACCTCGGTGCAACAATTTATCGGCATTGTCCCGTACTTGAGACGAACCAGATGTCCAATGGGCATTGGCAGGTGGTGACAGAAAGCGGCACCATCGAAGCTGAAAAAGTCGTCAATGCTGCTGGTCTGTGGGGTCGTGAGGTTGGTGCAATGGCCGGAATCACTTTGCCCCTGGTGCCTGTGGAACATCACTATCTGGTTACCGAAAACATTCCAGAAATCGAGGCAATGGATTTCGAACTGCCACAGATCGATGACAATGAAACCAACTGCTACGCCCGCCAGGAAGGACAGGGACTGTTACTCGGAGCATACGAAGACAAGTGTTATCACTGGGCCGTCGATGGCACACCACTGGACTTTGG
This sequence comes from Rhodospirillales bacterium, assembly GCA_021775325.1. Classification (GTDB taxonomy): domain Bacteria; phylum Pseudomonadota; class Alphaproteobacteria; order Rhodospirillales; family Casp-alpha2; genus JABJGO01. The sequence goes on along the minus strand of JAJFID010000200.1, from coordinate 8,216 downwards.
GCATGAACTTTTGCCCAATGATCTCGAACGGATGATGTGGAATTTCGAGAAGTCCATCGAAGTCATGCCCTGCCTCGCTGAGGCCGGGGTCAAGCGGGTTATCAACGGCCCAATGATATTCTCGCCTGATTTGGCACCATTGATTGGTCCGCATCCGGAACTCAGGAATTACTATTGCGCCAATGGTGTCATGAAAGGCTTCAATGAAGGTGCTGGTATCGGCAATGTCCTGGCGGAATGGATGATTGAAGGTGAGCCGTCATTCGATATATCCATGTGGGACGTGGCCCGGTTTGGCAACTGGATGACTTCGGATTTCATGAAGGCCAGAACAGCCTATTATTACGAAAACCGTTCTCATCGCGTCTACCCCTATGAGGAAGTAGAAGCCGGTCGTCCACTGCAAACGACAGCGGTTCACGACCGACTGGTGGCCGCCAATGGTGTTTTTGGTCAGGCTTACGGCGTTGAACATCCGAACTGGTTTGCCCCGGACGGCGTTGAACCCAAAGACAACATGACTTATCGCAGGCCGAACTGGTTTGAGCATGTCAACAATGAATGTCGCATTATCCGCAACTCCGTTGGCCTGATGGAGTTCTCGGCCATGTCCAAATTGGACGTATCTGGGCCAGGGGCTGAGGAGTGGTTGAACTATGTCCTGACGAACAGGATACCAAACAAACCCGGTAAGACGGTACTCAGTCAGATGCTTAGCGAAAAGGGCAGTATGATTGGTGATTTTTCTGTCAGTTGCGTTGCCGAGAACCGCTATATGCTGTTCAGCGCCGATTTCATGCAACTTTACTATTTGCGTCATTTCTCCAACTACCTGCCAAATACAGGTGTAACCGTCCAAAACCTGTCTCAAGAGTACGCAGGCCTTCATATTGCGGGCCCGGCTGCACAGGAATTATTGGCCAAACTGGCAGACGGTGACGTTAGTACGGTCGCTTTCCCCTTCATGAACAACCGAATCATGACTGTCGCTGGCATATCAGATGTATTGGTAGTGCGTGTCTCGTACACTGGGGAGGCGGGGTATGAGCTTTACTGTCCGAGGACACAACAACTCGCCCTGTTTGATGCGCTTGTCGCAGGCGGTAAATCCGTTGACCTGGGCCTTGTCGGGACTAGATCACTTATGGCGACACGACTGGAGAAGTTCTTCCCTGCGTGGGAGCTGGAGCTCTCGTCTGATTACACGATTTTTGAAGCGGGCGTTCAGATGTTTACCAAGTTCGATAAGGGTGACTTTATTGGTCGAGAGGCTGCCTTGTTGCAGAAGGAAGCACCATTGCGGGAGGTTCGTATCGCCTTGACGATTGATGCTGATGGCGCGGATACCTGGGGCGATGAAGCAGTTTTCAGAGGCGGTGAATGGGTCGGTTATGTTACTTCCGGCGGATACGGCGCATATGTTGAGCAAAGTATCGCGTTGGGTTACATTGCACCATACGCCTTGGAAGAAGGGGCAGACTATGCCGTTGAAATTCTGGGCGAAATGCGTCCAGCCGTACTGCATTCAACGCCCGTATACGATCCCATGGGAGAACGCATGCGGCAGTAGAGGGAAATCAGAGTGCTACAAAGACAGAACGGCAGCATAAAACGACTGGCGCAAACGCCGCTTAGTGACCAGATTTATCAAAATCTGAAGTGGTCATTGACCATTGGCGAGTACGTCCCTGGGAGTGAGTTGTCCATCAGGTCCCTTGCCAAGAAAATGGGCACCAGCGCTATGCCCGTTCGCGAAGCGCTTACCCGACTTGCATCCGAGCGACTGCTGATTTCCGCAACAAACCGGTCCTACAAGGTGGCCAGTCTTGAGCCCAAACGAGTTGCTGATCAGTTTTTTGTCCGTGCACGTCTGGAAGGCATTGCCACATCATTGGCAGTTCCAAATATGACAACACGTCAAATCGATCAGTTAGAAGAGTTGGCGAGCATGATGGTCAAGGATATAGAAAAGGATGATAACGAAAGCTACATCGTTCGGAACTATAACTTCCATTTCTCGATCTATGAAGCGGCTGGCAATGACGAGCTTTTTTGGACGATTGAACGATTGTGGGCACAAACCGGACCGTTCCTTGCACATGTTGTACGGGAACAGGACATGCCCCAGGATTGGCAAATTCTACACACTGATATTGCAAAGGCTATTCGTGCCCGCGATGCGGATTATGCGGCGCAACTGATGGAAAAAGATATCAGTTGGAGCACCCATACCTTTCAGGACATGGATACCTAGACCCGCACAGAAGTATCGGCTAAGTCTTCCAGTAAGGCTCGGGCACTGCTTCTTGGAACATGAACGTGGAAGCAATCTGATCCATTCACATTTTCAATACGTCTGACGAGCGCAGGATTTCCGCCCAATCTGGATTGAAAACACATACCTTCTTCAAATACGGACGGATGCAAATCAACAGGGCACAACCGCTGAAGAACGTACTGCGATTTGTGCCCGGAAACCTGCAAGGATGCCCACGCACCACTGTGATCTGTGGAAAACAACTTGGTTGAGGTGAATTCCGCTGGATCGGCCTCGCCCTTTGAATAGACGGCCAGCCAACGGTCTGGTGCCAAACCATAAACCGTACAATCCACGCGCAGAACATGTATGCGATTCGTTGCGGGCAAGGCCGAGTTATCAGAGCCGCCGCACAACAGAATCTTTGCGGAAGTGCGTAGTTCTGTAATCTCAATCACGTCGGAATGTTTAAATGGCAGCGTGAGATCACTCCCCGGTTCATGGAATGCACTGTATGTTGATAGTTGATCAGGCACGAAGTTTCTCTCCCTCCGGGTCAACAAAAACAGGAGAGCACACCTCGGCAATTACCTTCCTTGCAGCGATAGGTGATTTGGCGAGCACGTGTTCACCGCGTGCCATACGGGCCCGGCCATCTGAAACAAGCGCGAGCGCTATTGGTTTGTTCAGCGTGGGACTGAACACCGTGGCGGTAACATGGCCAAGAATGTCATCGCTTTCGGAGTTCGCGACGACGATGGCACCACGCGGTATTGTGCAGGTTCCATCTGTTGGTCGAAGCCCCACAAGCTGATGACGATCCTCTCGCTCCAGCGCGTCCCGTTTCAGAAGGGCTGAACCAACAAAAAAGCCGTCGGACTTCACCATCTTCGTCAAACCCAGATCATCGGGTGTGGTGCGTCCGTCAATTTCCGTGCCGACATTCAGGTGGCCTTTCTCGATACGCATAATATCAAGCGCCTCAAGACCATAGGGCATAACCCCATATGATTGTCCGGCTGTGACGACGGCATCCCAAAGGTCCGTTGCGTTGTTTGCGCCCACGTTGATTTCATAACAGAGCTCGCCCGAAAAGCTGACGCGGAACACGCGTGCAGGAAAGCCTGCCAATGTGCCTTCCCGATAATGGGTAAAAGGAAATGCCTCGTTAGATACATCGAATGTGGGTTCGAGGCTCTCCAGGACTGCGCGTGCGTTGGGGCCAGCAACCGCAATACTGGCCCACTGTTCTGTGACCGGCAGCATAACCACGTCCAGTTCAGGATAATCGACCTGTAAAAGTTTTTCCAAATGCAGTTGCGCCAACCACGATTGGGCCGTCGTCATTGTCACGAGATAGCGGTCCTCGGCAATGCGCGTCACGGTTCCATCATCCAGTACCATGCCGTCATGTCGCAACATAATCCCGTAGCGACACCGACCCACATCCAGTTTGGCGTATTTGTTGATGTAAGCCAGTTCCAGGAAACGAACGACGTCCGTTCCACACAACTCGATCTTGCCGAGCGTCGACATATCCACCATGCCCACATTCTGGCGGGTATTGATAACTTCCCGCACAATTGCTGCATCCATGGTTTCGCCCTCGAGCGGATAGTATTTCGGATACAACCAACTTGAACTGGGCTCGAACACAGCACCTGATTCCACGTGTTTTATGTGCAGTGGTGTGCGATGCACCGGTGTGAGAGCCTCACCAATTTCGCGTCCTGCCACGGCACCAAACGTTACGGGTGTGTAGGGTGCCCGAAACGTCGTGTGTCCTACCTCGTTGGGATCTTTTTCCAGGAGTGCAGCCAGCAAACCAATGGCGTGGACATTGGAAGTCTTACCTTGATCCGTCCCCATGCCGGTTGTGGTATAGCGTTTTGCCAGTTCCACATCCCCGTAACCCTCACGCGCTGCCAATGCCAGATCAGACGCCAGAACGTCGTTCTGGATATCCACGAACACCTTTGACCGAGAATTGTCATTAACCACGGAGGCCCAATCCGTTGTTATCGATTGTTGTACGGGTGCGGTACCAGAACAGGCCGGACTGTCAAAATTGCCAGCGGCTGCGCCGACAATCTCAAATCCGTTTCCACGGGTTGATGTGGGCACCAGCGTCTGCAGTGATTTGTCGAACCGTAACTTTCCGCCCATCTGCGAGTATAGATGCGCTGTCGGCGTCCATCCGCCGGAAACACAAACCAGATCACAGGGAATTGTTTTATTTGCGCCTTGAGAACTCACAGTGATGGCCTGAACCCTGTGTCCACCCGACGTTGCTTCTATTTTGGTTCCGGTCAGGGCCTTTGTGCCACCGTCTTGGGCAATCTCAAGGATTTCGTCAGGCGGTTTGTCTCGCAAGTCAATCACAGCCTGAACGGTGATTCCCGCTGTGCGCAGTGCCGTGAGGGTGCCATAGCCTGAATCATTATTGGTATAGACGACAGCGCGATTTCCTGGTCGTACACCATAACGATTGATGTAACACCGGACGGCAGAACCCAGCATGACACCCGGTCGGTCGTTTCCTTTGAACAAAAGTGAACGCTCTATGGCACCGGAGGCAAGAATGACCTTTCGGGCGCGTATTTTGTTCAGTGTCTGATGATCAGGACAGGCGTTCGTATGTCGTGTAACTGAAAGCAGATAGTTGTGATCGTACCATCCAAACACTGTTGTCATGGAAAGCAATGTGACGTCGGGCATAAAGCTCAGTTCGCGCCAGGTCTGTTCAGCCCACTCGTGCCCGGCATGGTTCTCAATTGTGCAGTTTTCGTCCAGTAGCGTGCCGCCCGGTGTCGCGCCTTCATCGCACAGGACTACCCGTGCGCCACCAAGTGCAGCATCGCGCGCCGCAATCAGGCCAGATGGTCCTGCGCCGACGACCAGCACATCGCAATGCAGGAAAGCTTTGTTGTATGTGTCTTTGTCGGACAATCCGGGCGCTACGCCAAACCCGGCGGCCTTGCGAATCATGTGTTCGTAATGCTTCCAGGCCCAGGCGGGCCACATGAACGTCTTGTAGTAAAATCCTGCGGGCAGCAGGGGGGCGATCAATCCATTCAATGCGCCTAAATCCCAGCGAAGGCTTGGCCAACGATTTTGCGATGATATTACCATTCCGTCCTGTAGCGGAACCAGCGTGGCGACAAGATTGGGTTCCGAGTGCGCCCCTTCGCCAATTGTGATGATCGCATTGGGCTCTTCTGAACCGGCACCAAAAAAGCCGCGTGGCCGGTGATATTTGAAACTACGGGCAACCACATTGACGCCGTTGGCCATCAGGGCAGAGGCGACGCTGTCACCCTGAAAGCCAGCCATCAGTTGCCCATCAAAACAGAACTGCAGGGACTTGTTGCGGCTGACCAATCCACCTGTATCGAGACGCGAGGTGTACGCTGTCATGGCGTGCTCTCCTCATCATTGATGAACGCGTTTGTCCGCGTGTCTCGTGCAAGGCGTATCCACCGCCCGCACCCAAAAGAGTGGTGCCATAACTCGTGCAAGAGTCCGGCTGGATTGTCCCGTTCGTACACATAAGCGTACCATTTGGATGTTTTGTGCTCTTGCTCACCAACTGGGGCAACAGGGCTGGCATCACCACCATAGGTGAATTCACTTTCGTGCCGTTCACCACACCAGGGGCAGGGAATTAGTAACATGAATGTCGATCCCAATTCCTAATGCAGGCTGGGTGTAGGACCGACACCGCCTTCGTCGTGAGAGTAACCGTCGTGAAACCGCGATAGTGAAAATGGCGCGGCCAGGGGATGCGGTTTTCCATCGGCGACTGTTGCGGCCATGGTCCAGCCCGCCGCCGGTGTTGCCTTGAAACCGGCATAACCCCACCCACAGTTAAACAGCATATTTTTTACGACCGATTCACCTAATAGAGGGCTGCCATCCATGGGAATATCAGCAATGCCGGCCCAGGTGCGCATGAGCCGAACCCTACTGAGGGAGGGAAAGATGGTGATGATGCGTGAGACCACATCTTCTATACGGTCAAATCCACCGCGTGGCAGGTATCCGTTCCTGGGTTCCAGGCCGCCACCCATGACCAGTTCACCCTTGTCGGTCTGATTAATGTACGCCAACCCCATGTTAAAATTGATTACGGTGTTAATCACCGGTTTCAGGGGTTCAGAAATAAAAGCCTGAACCGGGAAACTTTCCAGAGGTAGCTTGATTCCCGCTTTTGCAGCCAAAAGGCTGGAGTGCCCGGCAACAGATACGACCACGGTATCAGCCGAAACATGACCTTGCGATGTGTTAACGCCAGTAACGCGATGGCCATCAATTTTGAACCCGTCAACGCCGCAATGTTCGAAGATATCAACGCCCAGGTCATGTGCGGCGCGCGCGTAACCCCATGCTACCGCATCATGTCGAGCTGTCCCGCCGCGGGATTGGTATAATGCGCCATGGATTGGGTAACGTGTTGCAGGCGACACGTCGATTTCTGGCAGGAGTCTGGCTAGCTGATCAACGTTGAGAATTTCCGCATCAATGCCACGATGCCGCATGGTGTTGGCGCGCCATGTAAAATTTTCCATTTGCCCATCGGAATGAGCCAGATCGATGTAACCGCGTTGACTGAACATGACGTTGAAATTGAGCTCTGCACTCAGGTTTTCCCACAATTTGAGGGCAAACTCCTTGTACTCGGCATTGGCCTTTGTCAAATAGTCTGAGCGGATCATGGTTGTGTTGCGCGCCGTGTTCCCGCCACCTAGCCAACTTTTTTCAACAACGGCGACATTGTTAATGCCATGGTTCTTTGCCAAGTAATACGCTGTCGCGAGGCCATGACCACCACCACCGACGATAACGACATCGTAGGCGCTTTTCAGCGGGCGGCCACCGAAATTTCGTCGCCAGTCACGGTGGTCGTGCAGGGCGTGGCGCGCCAGACTAAGGAGTGAGTATCGCTGCATTCTGTCGTACTACTTGGAACTAGGAAAGGATATCACGGAGAGTTTTAATCGTGTGTTCCATTTCCTCGTCACGGCCAACAGTGAACCGAAGCTTGTCTTCAAATGCCGGCACGGCGAACTGTCGTGGAATTATTCCGCGGTCATTCAGTTGCTTGTTAACATCGGCGGCATTTTTCCCAGCTTCTGACGGGAACCCGACCAGTACGAAGTTTGTCTGACTGGGATACACCGTCAAACCCATCTCCCTGAGCGCGTCGCTGAATTTTTTGATCCACCCTGTGGTATGGGACAAGACAGTCTGCATATGATCTTCATCCAGGACGGACGCCAATCCAGCTTCCTGGGCGATGACATTGATAGGAAATGACGGTCCAATCCTGGTCAGCAGGTCCGCAACCCAGGTCGGGCAATAACACCAGCCCAGTCGCAATCCCGCCATGCCATAGACTTTTGAAAAGGTCCGGGTAACGATCACATTTTCAAATTCATGGACCAGTGCGGTCCCGGACTCATAATCATCAATCAGGGCAAATTCTTCATAGGCCGCATCGATGATCAGCAACACGTTCTCAGGCAATCCGGCATGAAGGCGGCGCATTTCGCTGGATGTCAGATGTGTACCTGACGGGTTGTCCGGGTTAGCTACCAGAACAACACGGGTTTGATCGGTCACGCAGCCGAGAATAGCATCCACGTCATAATGAAAATCCCTGTCTGTCGCCGCGACAGGCGTAGCGCCCGCCAGTTTGGCATAAATTGGAAACTGCATATAGGCATTCTGGCTGTGGACCAGTTCTTCATCCGGGCCAGCGAATGTATTGATAATGCGTTGCAGCAATTCATCGGAGCCAGGCCCGAAAACCATGCGTTCTGGTTGCAGGCCAAATCTGTCACCAATAGCGACGGCCAGCCGTTCGGTGTCCACTTCCGGATACAAATGTGCATGTGTAGCCGCATTCCGGGCCGCATCGATGGCTCCAGGGCTCATGCCTAGGGCTGATTCATTGGAT
>JAJFID010000199.1 GCA_021775325.1 Rhodospirillales bacterium | reverse complement strand
GTGTAACCGGAACATCGTCTTCACCCAGTCTGCTTGGGTTCAAAGGTACGGATGGTTCGGGCTCCGGCGCGGGCGCACGGTGCATCCAGTCTGGAACATTTTCCGTCGCCGTCACCATGGATTCTGAAGAATCTTCGGATTCGGGCGGGTCGCGTTGTTCTGTGTCGAAAGACAGTACAGTGCCGGTTTCATGTGCGTGTTCTGTGACACCGTCCATTCCGCTTATGGCGGAACGAACCAGTTCATACCAAGATCCATCGTCCCGACCGTGGTCACTATCCTTGGCCCCTGTTTTTCGCTCCCACCCGGCGATATAAAGACGGTCACGGGCCCGGGTCATCGCCACATACATCAGGCGACGATACTCCTCCATCTCCCGTTGCCTGACAGCATTGCGCAACTGCTCACAGATTTCGGTTTCGTTTCTCTTGACGCCGGGCCAGACCGGCACCGCTGATTGCTCCGTTTTTTGTTTGCCACTGGTCATGGAAGGGACCGGTGCCCACAAAACCTGATCGCCTCGCCTTCCATCCGGTATCGAGCAGGTGTCCGGCAGGATAACAATGTTTGCCTCAAGGCCTTTGGAGCCGTGTACGGTCATTACACGAACCCTGTCATTTGCCGCTTCCAGATCGCGTTTGATTTGTGTACTGGCGGCATCAATCCACGCCAGAAAGCCCTGCAGGGACGGTGTGTGATCCCTTTCATAACCGAGAGCCTGAATCAGAAATTCATCAATGGGATCATTCGCTTCAACACCCAATCGCGCAACAAGGTCAGCGCGCCCCTGATCCGTACCAAGAAGTGAAGAAAAGAATTCAAAGGGCGGCGAATAGTCCGCCCGGTCCAGCCAGGTGGAGAGTTTGTGCTGGGCATTTTGGAACCGATCACTATTCGGTCCGGCTCTTGATCGCACGGCATCCCAGATCGCCCCGGATCGGGCATACGCCAGATCAAACAAATCCTTTTCGCTCAGCCCAATGAATGGTCCTTTAAGTACGGCGGCCAGGTTGAGGTCATCCTCTGGCAACAGGGCAAAGCGGGCGACGGCAATCAGGTCCATAACAGCGATTTGCTCGGTCATCACCATCCGGTCACTACCGGCCACCGGAATATTTCTCGCTTTCAACCGACGAACCATTTCATCCGCAAACTGACCCCGTTTCGGGACCAAAATCATGATGTCGCCAGCTTCAATTGGCCGATCCCGGGATTCAAGAACTTCACCATCCCTGAGCCACCCGGCGATTGTTTTCGCGATCCCCTCCGCCGTTTGGGACATGGGACTGGTTTCCCGAATTCGATCCACCGGCGCGTCCCAGGGTGCCGGGTCATGCTTGCGGGTTTTCTCTATGGATGGCCAGAGATCGACAGATCCGGCGTGACCACTGCGATGTGCACGATGCCGCGTGCCGCCGTCCGATGTGACACCGGGCTGTGCATGAGGCTGGGCAAATACAGCATCGACAACATCCAGGACAGCGCTGGTGGTCCGGAATGATTGCTCAAGCTGGATCGATTTTAACCGGGGCCCTGCAAGGCCGGTGAAAAAATCCCGCATACGCGAGAATCCGGCCGGGTCAGCGCCCTGAAAGCTGTAGATGGACTGCTTCTCGTCTCCCACAGCAAAGATTGAACGTTGCGGCAATTCAACAGTATCCTGACGGGAAGGTTCTCGGGCTCCTTCCCCGGCGAAAAACTCGGCAGCCAGATGGCATATGACGTTCCACTGTTCAGGGCTGGTATCCTGCGCCTCATCGACAAGGATATGGTCGATACCGCCATCCAGTTTGAAGTGTACCCACCCGGCACCGCCATCGCGTTCCAGTAAATCAAGGGACTTCAGGATCAAATCGTCATAGTCCAGCAATGCGCGCTGTCGTTTCAGGCGTTCATACTCGGCGATGAGCTCGGATGCGATGAATACCAGATGCCGGGTGCCCGCACAGACAACCGCCGCCTTCATGCGTTCGCATAGTGCGTAAACGCGTTGCTGTTCGGCTATCAGAGCAACAGCCGCCTGTGGGTACTTTTCGGCAGGTTTGGACGTCATCAACGTTTTTTCAGCACGCGGAAGATCGTCGGTTCGTTTCAGGAAAATGTACTTGTAAAATTCGCCGAACATTCGGGCGCGATCGAGGTCGATTGCATCAAGCCACGTTGATATCTCCTGGGCACGTTGCTCATCACCTTTGGTGCCCGTTTCAAGCGCAGCTATTGCGCCTCGCAATGCCTCGCGATCAAATGAACCCTCGGCGACACCTACCTGCAGCAAAGTGTCCGGAGTTTCGCCCGGTTTCAGGTCAAGCTCATGTTCAGTTGCCAGATTCACGCCATCGAGACCATCGAGTTCGCGTAAGCTGCCCACCAGACGCTGTCGTTTGCTCAGCACTTCGCGAATAAGGTCGTCAAAGCCACCTTCATCCACCAGACCAGCCATGGTGTTCAGGGCGCTTGCCAGCGGTGAGGTGGAGTCTTGAAAAGCTCGTCCGTATATGGAGTTGCGCGCTTCAGTGAGAAGTTCTTTGGCGGCCCGCTCATCCATGACCGAGGCATGAGGAACAATTTGTGCTTCTATGGGAAAACGACCTAACAAGGATTCGCAGAAGGAGTGAATGGTCCTGATCTTTAGGCCGCCAGGTGTCTCAAGTGTTTCTGCGAATAACTGCCTCGCGCGATGAATGTCTGCTTTTTCTGCAGGACTACCATTCAGGATCAGCAATTCAGCGGAAACCTGAGCATCGTTCATGGTCGCCCATGTACCCAGGCGTTCACTCAATCTGTTTTCCATTTCCGCCGCCGCGGCCTTGGTGTAGGTCAGGCACAGGATTCGTTCCGGGCGTACGCCAGCCAGCAACAGCCTTGATATGCGGTCAATTAACACACGGGTCTTTCCGGTTCCCGCGTTGGCACTGACCCAGACTGAAAAAGAGGGGTCAGCCGCCTGCCGTTGCCGCGCGGTTGCCTGTTCCAGCGCGGTGCCTTGTGTGTGGTTGGATGGCGATGTCATTGATCATCCTCCGCACTCATCCACTCACGAACCCGCGCCAGATGATCGTAATCGCCGACTTCTCGTTGTTTCATGGGGCGAAGACGGGACATATATGGCTTTTCGGGCTGGTCGTAGTCGGCAATCAGGTTCTGCAGGCCCTCCCACGCATCTCTGGCAACCTCGGGCACATCTAGTTTCAGATTCCGGACTTCACCTGCAATGCGACCTCCCGTCAGTTTAATGTAGGATAACCGCCTTACTTCATCACGCGAGACACCCTGGAATGAGCCATTTTCAATCATCGCAGCTTCCAGTGGAAGTTGGGGTTCCAGACCTGTTATGGCCTGTGGTGCCGTCGGCGGTTGTCCGGTTTTGTAATCGATAATTGCAAGTCCGCCACCCGGCAGGCTGTCAATGCGATCAGCACGCGCATGTAACCTGAACGTGCCACCGGGCGCGTCAAACGTCGCTTCACCGGAAACCTCCGTGGCCACCAGTTGATCACCCGATTCGCGGGCTTGGCGTTCGTGGGCGATGAACCATTTGGCAATACGCAAGAACCGAGGCCACCAGAATGCCCGAACGCCCGGTTGCGATATATGTTTTGAAAACAACTGTTTACCAATCTCAACGAGATGATGTTCGGCATCGTCTGGCAAATAATCAGGAAATGCCTTCAAAAATTCATCAAGGATATCATGGATTACCGTGCCCCGATCAGCAGCGCCAGGATCAGCATCGATGGCGTCCACTGGCCGGAGCTTTAATACGTGCCGGGCGTAAATGGCGTATGGGTCGCGTTGCAGGACCCTGATTTGAGTGACCGAAAGTTGCCGCGGTCGGGCACTTAACGGTGGCCGTGGCGCTGGTGGTTTGATGGAAATTTCGACTTTCGGCAGGTCCAGCGCCAGTGCGAGACCGGACCAGGATTGCTCCGGCCCGAATACATCTTTGAAGCTACTGTTGGAAACGAGGTTTTCGAGACGTCGCAACCACCGCGATGGAACGGTTGGGGTCCCATCGGTGCGTTCAGCTCGTGTCAGGTACACAGTGTCCGCAGCAAAGGCCTGGGCAAAATCATGTGCCGACAAGCCTATGCGTCTTTCAGGGACCGGCAGGCCGAACGCGGTCATCATGGGACGGCTCATCCAGGGATTTGACGGGGGCTCAGGCGGCCAGATGCCTTCATTCAACCCACCAAGAATGATAACGTCGGCATGTTGTAAACGAGCTTCCAATGGTCCCCAGATATTGAGTCTGGGATGGCTTCCGTGTGTAGGTCGGACGGCGCGTCCAGCCATGAGGGTCTTTAACAAAACGGCATATTCCTGCGCGCCAATGACCATGCTATCATCGAGTGAATCGTGTAGTTCAGCGACAAACGATGCCAGCGCCTCACCAGCATCGCCGCGCCACAGCCGGGATGCTCCTGTCACCTCATCCGTTGTTGCAAGAGCCTCTGCAAAAGACACGTGTGCGCGAATGATATCCCGGACTCGGGGCTCCTTCATTTGTAAACATTGCGAAAACGGATCGGCCAGGGAATGCAGATGCGCAACAAATGCGCTGAGATTGCGTTCTTCACTCTTGTCGATGGCGTCAAACAGGCCGGCAAAACCGGCCGCAGGACGAGGACCCCGCAGGGCAGCGATTTCCACACCACGTGTCTGAGTCCGGAAGTTTGCCGGATTGATGCCACCCGCCGCCAGCGGGTGTTTCAATGCTGCCAACAATGAAACAGGAGCCAAATCGTCAATGATCATGTCAGCGGTCAACTGCAAAAATGTCGCCGGCGCTGTCTGAGCCAGTGGCACACCGGCGGAATCATCAATCTGGATATCCCATCGCCCCAGTTCGGTTGAAACGCGTCTGGCCAACGACCTGTCTGGTGTTATGAACGCGCCTGTCTTACCTGATGTCTCAAGGGTTTCGCGCATAATCAATGCGATTGTTTCTGCCTCTTTTCCAGAGTCGGGACAGTTGATCCGCTTCACACCATCCAAGGTGTCGCCGGGCAGATGATCAATGGAAATTCGTGTGCCTGTTGCAGAAGATGGCAAGAGTGCATCCCGCAACAATTCCGAACGAGTCGATCGTCTGCCAATCGACTCGGTGCCTCCCGGGTATGGCCAGTCCTTTACGGCGGCACGTGGCACATCAATCCACTCCAGCAGGTGTTTCAGGCCATACTGGGGATGTGTCGGGCCAAGCGCATCCCAGGCCTCATCTGACAGCCCTTTATCGAGTCCGGGCAGAATGACAGCGCCGCCCGGCAAATTGGCCACGACTTTCAGGAGGTCGGCCGTTGCCGGTATGCTCCCGGTAGAGCCGGCGGCTATGATGGGTGTGTCCGGCGGTGAATCCCGCCAGACACTGGCTTGCGTCTCGAGCAATCGATTACGACGATCGGCAGGGTCCATGACTCCTTCACTCTCGAGAATATCTGGCCAGAAGTCAGTAACCAGTTCGAGGAAGGCCAGCGTTTCGCTCCAGTGTTCGGCGTAGTCACTGACATCCAGGTTTTTCAGATTATTAAAGTCAAGCCGTTGCGTCGCAACCTGATCAATCAGGGTTCCCAGTTCATGGGCCAGCAAAGCTGCCTGATCCGGTGACGGATATGGTGGACGTTTCCTGATCAGTTCCATGAGCAAAAGCTGTCGCCTGACACCTGACACTACGGGTGCCAGCCCAAAAGACATGGCAGAACTGTCACCAAGTTCGGTAGCGCTTGTCAAAACAAGCTCATCTTCGTCCACGTCGCCAATGGGGATCATTCTCGGGAGAAGCATTGGATTGCCGTCACTGAGCCGCAGGAATGCTTCGCGCAAACTGCGACAGGACCGCCGTGTGGGCAGCAGTATCTGGTAACGCGCCAGTTCCAGTGGATTTCCTGTAGCCTGATCCAGAATTCCGGCCGCCAAGGCGTCAACGAAAGATCTATTTGGTGGGATTGTGTATAGAGACGACTGACCCATGGAGCTATCTGTGTCTCACGCCGGAGTAACGGGCATTCAGAAAGATTTCTGTTTCAGCCAAACTCTCGGGGGTTCCTATATGAAACCATTCACCATCATGGACCATGCCGAACAATCTATCATTCTCGATGGCGCGGTCATACAGTTGATTGAGCGAAAACACGCCAGCAGAAAACGACTTGAACAAACGTGGATGCAAAATTTGCACCCCGGCAAACATGTAGGGACAGTCTTCGCCTTCAGGACGACGAGATAACAGACCATCCGGTTCGACCAGAAAGTCTCCACGTCCGTTGTACCCGTATGCATCGACTGTCGAATGCATCATCAGCAATGCATCCATAACTTCTTCGTCCCAAAGGTCCTGCATACGGCGCAGCGCATCTGTCGGGCCATTAAGCCAGAAGGCATCCCCATTGACGACAAAGAATGGTCTGTCGCCCAATTGAGGCAACGCATTGAGGACACCACCGCCGGTCTCCAGACGTTCCTGCTCTCGCGAGATCAGTATCTCCGGGTACGCTCGCGACCCCAGGTGCTCTTCCAGTTGATCGGCGAGATAGAAGCTATTTACAACAACACATTCAACACCTGCATCCTCCAGTCGGTCCAGGCCGTGATCGATCAAGCTGCGGCCCTGAAGTTTCAGAAGTGGTTTCGGTGTATTGTCGGTAAGCGGTCGCATGCGCTCGCCCAAGCCTGCGGCCAACATCATTGCCCGATTGATTGGTGTCTTTTCTTGCATGTCATTTCCGGACCTTGGGTTGCCAACTCATACGGACTAAATCGTGCAGTTTACCTGTTCAGCCTGAAGTCCGACAGGCGCGCCTGCCAGGAGGGACCGTATCCCTGGAGTTTTACTCTTCTCTCGGAGCTTGTATCTGATGATGAGAGCGTCAGATCAAGCCGGTTATACGGTAACCAGTGGCCCATGTTAGCAGGCCATTCGATCAATGATATACCGTCTGCAAAGGCGTCTTCGATGCCCAGTTCCAGTACCTCATCTTCATTCTCAATTCTGTACAAATCAAAATGGTAAATCTGGGTGATGGGTGACTCGTAAATCTGCAATAATGTGAACGTAGGGCTTGGTACTTCTTCTGCAGGCCCGTTTGCGGCCTGAATGAACCCGCGGGCAAACGCAGTTTTGCCAACGCCCAAATCCCCCCAAAGCGCAATAATGTCGCCAGCCCGTGAAATTTTCCAGATGTCTTCAGCCAGACGTAAGGTTTCACCTTCACAATCAAGCAAGAAGGTTGAGTCTGTCGATGTATTGTCCGAGTTGACCATGTCTTCTTTGTATCGGCGAAGGAAATCGCCCGCAAGTCGCAACATTCGACAAATTGATACACGTGACGGCAATTACTCTGTGGTACTCAACGACTCAGAATATCCTTGCTGATGTGATACTGGAATGAATGCCATTTATAGGTTCATTACGAGACTTTTCGCTCTGATCATCGTTTTGTCGATCGGATTTGCATCCGTATCGAGTCATGCACAGTTGGATGCCGATGTGGTCAATGGTGAAGGCATTGCAGAAACCTGTTCGGCTTGCCACGGATCAGATGGCATGGGATATCCTGAAGGGACCCCACGCTTGGCCGGACAGTCCAGAAAGTATATGGAACGCCAGCTGTTCCAACTGCGAAATTCCTCGCGCGCACGGATGGATATCGCAGTTGCGTTTGATTCGTCCCAGGAAGTCATGACCGGAACCTCAAAAATGCGATCATCTGCGCGAAGTTTTGACGGCATGGATGACGCTGTGGCGTTCCTTGACGATCAGGATATTGTTGATGTTGCCGCCTACTTCAGCGGTCTTGCCTGTGTTCCCTCTACCAAGGCCCGCACTGAGCCACCAAAAGCGGTAACGCGTTGCAAAATTTGTCATGGCAAGTCCGGCACAAGAATAACAGGTACAATTCCGAACATTGCATCCCAGAGCGCTGTCTATATCAGGCGTCAGCTCAAATTCTTCCGCGCTACGCCGAAACTCAACGAAGAACTGCTGCGGCAGGATACGTTCCGGTTTAGCCGTATCATGCATACCAATGCAAAATGGCTGACGGCGGATGATATTACTGATGTGAGTGAATTCTTCGCGGCCGAACAGTGCAAATAGGGACTGACTTCGCGATCTAGTTCGCCTTGTGGCGGGTGACGTAGTGACCGTTTTTGTGACCAACGAAGTATTCATCCATATCCGGATGAACGAATGGTTCGTCCGAGTCGTCCAGGATCAGATTCTGTTCTGATACATAGGCCACATAGGGTGTCTGGTCATGATTCTGGGCAAGCAGATGATAGAACGGTTGATCCTTCCGCGGTCGCGCCTCTGGCGGAATACTCTGATACCACTCTTCAGTGTTGTCGAATTCCGGGTCCACATCAAAAACAACGCCACGGAAACCAAACAGACGGTGGCGGACCTGCTGACCGATCAGAAACTTCGCACTCAATTCACGATTACCTGTTAGCACGATCAGACTCCGGGTGAATTACATGTTCTTTCTGGAACTTGCCAGTTCTGGTGTGACTCCCGTTTCGAAACTCGGCACAATCAGCGGCAGGAGCCAGCGTGCACTGCACGTGTGGGTAAATAGGTACCAAATCATTGCCTGTGGGGCAAATCGCTTGTGATCTGTCCATGCAAAAATTGATTTGAGAGGTAAGAACCGATGATTCCCCGGCTTAAACTGTATAGCGGATTTATCCTGCTTGCCTATGTGATAGGTCATTTTATCAATCATGCATTAGGCATTCTGTCTATCGAAGCCATGAACGCCGGACTGCGGATTATCGATCCCGTTTGGCGGTCTCTGCCAGGGACAATCATATTGTCCGGCGCGGTTGTTACGCATGGTACGCTTGCATTGTATGGCCTGTACAGACGGCGGTCCCTCAGTCTGAAGACCTGGGAAATCACTCAGTTGGTTCTGGGGTTACTCATTCCGTTGCTGTTGACAACCCATATCATCGGCACGCGCGTTTTGGACGACACCTACAATGTCAGCGGTGACTACACGACCACCATGCTGGTCTTGTGGGTCTTCAGGCCCGATTTTGGTGCCTTGCAGGCCCTGACCATTACTGTCGTCTGGTCCCACGCCTGCATTGGTATGCACATGTGGATGCGACTGAAGTCATGGTATGGCCCGGTGCGTATATGGATTTTCGGTTTCGCAATTGCACTGCCGACGCTCGCTCTCGCAGGATATGTGTCCGCCGGAATGGAAGTACTTGAACTGGCGCGAATCGATGGCTGGATTCAGGCAATTCTGGCGTCCTATGGTCGCCGCCCGGAGATGACGGATTTCGTTCTCAACACGAAAGACCAGATTCAGGCCGGCATGTTGGTGACATTGGCGGCAGTGTTGATCGCGCGTGCGATCAGGGCGGCAATTTTGCGAAAACGTCACACAACCATTCCTATGCGATACGCGCCGGGTGACAGTATCATAACCATCAATCCCGGGGCGACGGCGTTGGAATCTCTTCGTGCGGCCGGCATTAAACACGCGTCTGTATGCGGTGGGCGAGGGCGGTGTTCTACCTGTCGGGTGCGGGTGGAGGAGGGGTATGACCAACTCCCGCCGCCTGACGAAAATGAACTGAAGGTGCTCGACCGTATTGGATTGAAAGGGCCAGTCAGGCTTGCCTGCCAGATACGGCCTTCCAGCGAACTGAGTGTTGCCGCGCTGTTACCGCCCGATACGTCTGCGCAGCGGGATATGCAGAAGCGGGATCATCGTCAGGGCGATGAGTTGACCGTGGCGTTCCTGTTTGTGGACCTGCGTGGATCGACCAAGTTGTCAGAAGATCGGTTGCCCTTCGATGTGGTGTTTATCCTGAATCAGTTTTTTGCAGAGCTATCCCTGGCGCTGGAAGAAACCAATGGTCACTATGCCCAGTTCAATGGCGATGGGTTGATGGCCATTTACGGTCTGGATTCAGATGTGTCCACGGGCAGCATGCAGGCAATCGAAGGAGCCAAGGCTATGTTCCGGCGGCTGGAAGGTCTGAACGCACGTCTGGTGGGCGAGATTTCTGAGCCATTGAAAATTGGTATCGGGATTCATGCTGGTGAGGCGATTGTCGGTTCAATGGGACCGCCCGCAACGCCAATTGTCTCTGCCCTGGGTGACAATGTAAACATTGCCGCGCGGCTCGAGTCCCAGACCAAGGATTTCGGTGTGCCACTGGTTCTTTCTGCCCAAACGGCAGAATACGCGGGAATTGATTTATCATCTCTTTCATCCCGCGAAGTCCCGGTCAAAGGGCGCGACATGCCAATTCAGGTCTACACAATCACGCATCCGGAAAAGTTGGTCCGCGGCCCGGTTTAGCCCCACGATTTTGTGATTTCACTTGAATTTTGCAAGCGACTAGAATCCGGCAACTTTGATGAACATTCTTTCCGGGTAGATTGAGAACATGACAAACTGGTGGATTGGCAGACCGGGCATTCGCTTGACCGTGATCGCCGTAATGACCTCACTGCTTCTGATCGCAAGCCCGGTGGTCGCTGCGCCCAGTTCTGATCTCTGGGAGCGGTGGTTGCCTCATGACGAGGATTCCACGGTTACAGTAGATCATACCACCTGGGACAATTTGTTGCGCAAATTCGTGATTGAAGGTGGCGACGGAATAAATCGTGTCGCCTATAAGTGGATTATGGGTAGCGAGAAGCAGAGCCTAAACAGGTACCTCGAAGAGTTATCCCGTGTATCGGTGACGACACTTAACCGGGCCGAACAACGTGCATACTGGATCAATCTGTACAATGCGTTGACCATCAGGGTTGTTCTGGATGCCGGTCAGGTGGCGTCTATCCGGGATATCGATATTTCACCCGGATTGCTCAGCAATGGCCCGTGGGGCAAGGAACTGATTACGATTGAAGGGGAAAATCTGTCCCTTGACGATATTGAGCACCGCATACTCCGCCCGATCTGGCAGGACCCGCGCATCCACTACGCCCTGAACTGTGCCGCGCTTGGCTGCCCAAATATTTGGGCTCTCGCCGTCACGTCGAGGAATGCCGAAACCTACCTGGATAGTGGTGCGGAGGCGTTTATCAACCATCCGCGGGGTGTTCGGGTGGAAAATGGTCGGGTTGTTGCGTCCAGTATCTACAAATGGTTTTCAGAGGATTTCGGCGACTCAGATGAAGCTTTGCTTGATCATCTGAAGTTGTTTGCCTCTGGTGATCTTGCACAGAAACTGGACGGGGTAACGGCCGTGACATTCGACGATTATGACTGGACGCTGAACTCGACTGACAAACCGGAACCGAAGTTTTTTAGCAGTAATGGTGGGCGCGTCGGAAGCTAAATCGGTGTAACGTCAGAAGATGTTCACCCATCGACCGGATCAGATATATACGTCTCCGCTGATAATCTGGCATGTTATTGGAGTCAGTGTTTTAGCGTCTGCTGTGGCATTCACGCGTATTTCGACGCACGCGGAAACGGACCTGATACTTGGGCTTTTTCCCGTCACCTGGGTTGTCCTGATTGGTTCATTATCTGGTACATTGTTTCTCACTGTTCCAGCTTTGATCAGGCACCTTGCCATTTCACGGGCGACATTGATCGGCATGATCATCATCGGCCTGGCATCTCGACTGATCCTGTTTGGATCAGCGCCCCTGTGGGAGATCGATTATCTCCGATACTTGTGGGATGGTAGCATGGTGGTAAATGGCCTCAGTCCATACCTGTGGTCGCCTGAAGACATCCTGGCTGGACGAGCACCCGAAGCAGCCACATCGCTGGCGCTGCAGGCCAATGGACTCGTGGAACAAATCAACTATCCGCATTTGCGAACCATATATCCACCGTTGTCACAGACGGTTTTTGCGGCGTCGCACCTGATTGGCGAATGGAGCCTCACCAGTTGGCGGACCGTCCTGCTGGTGTTTGACCTCGCCAGTCTGGGATTGCTGATCAATCTGCTCAGGCATCTCAAACAATCGGTTTTGTGGGCAGCCATCTACTGGTGGAACCCGCTGGTCATTCAGATGTTTTTTAATGCAGCGCACATGGACGCCCTGCTGGTTCCGTTTATTCTGGGGGCGTTGCTGCTGACCATACGCCTGCGCCCAGTCATCGCCAGCGGCATGCTTGCACTGGCTGTTGGCATCAAACTGTGGCCGGTGTTGTTGCTGCCCTCATTATTACGCCATCGATGCCACGGTCGGTTAACAGGGTTTGTCGCCCTGTGTGCATTTGGCATCGTCAGCCTGCTTATCCTGTTTCCCCTGATAACAACCGGTCTCGGTGATGGTTCGGGCCTGACGGCCTACGCCACAGACTGGAACAGGAACAGTGCGTTTTATGGCCTGCTGGAATCCGGTGTATCCGCATTACTGTCAGTGTTCGACTTATATGAACTTGATGCATCCAGGATCGTGCGGGCGGCACTTGCGGGTGTGTTGATCATGATATCATTGATGCAGGCGCGGCAAGAATCATCCCTTGAATCCCAGCTTTGTAAACGTTTCCTGATCGTCACGGCGGCCCTGTTCCTGCTGACGCCGGCGGCATACCCGTGGTATGGGAGCTGGGTGATCGCCTTTCTGGTTTTGTCGCCAAATCCGGCCTTGTTGGTATGGACAGCAACCCTGCCGCTCTATCATCTTCGGTTTCACCCGTATTTTCTGGAAAATCCGGCCTATTTCGAAAACGCGGTTGTCTGGCTAGAGCACGGGCCGGTGATGGTTTTACTGCTCGTGCAATGGTCCAGGTCACGGCGGGCGCGGGCGTCATGATATCGGAAAATCACATCTCGGTCATCATACCGGCATTGAACGAGGAACTGTCCATCGCAGCCGTCATTGGCGCACTCCCGGCCTGGGTGGATCAGATCGTTGTCGTGGACAATGGCTCGACAGATGATACCAGATGGATCGCGTCAGGCCTCGGTGTTCATGTTGTCCCGGAGCCCATACGCGGCTATGGGCGGGCCTGTCTCACCGGTATTGCCGCGCTTGATCAAACAGACGTCGTTGTTTTTCTCGATGCCGACTTCAGTGATGATCCGACTGAAATTGACCGAATTGTCGATGCCGTCGTGCATGATACGGCTGATCTGGTGATCGGGGTTCGTATTCCTGTAGACAATGCACCTGCCGCACTCACACCATTCCAGCGATACGGAAACTCCGTAGCCTGTCACCTGATCACCTGGATATGGGGCCACCGGTACCACGATCTGGGACCTTTTCGAGCCATTCGTTTTTCCTCATTGGCAAATCTGGGAATGACCGACAAGGATTACGGCTGGACCATTGAAATGCAGATCAAGGCCATTGTGTCTGACTTGCGTATAGCTGAAGTTGAGGTGCGTTATCGTGAGCGCATCGGTCAGTCGAAGATATCCGGGACGATTGCGGGCACCATGGGGGCCGCCTGTAAAATCATGGCAACCATCTGCCGATACGCGTGGCGTTACCGCATACGGCGTCAGGGCATTCATCCGATCTGATTACGAAGCGAGTATCTAAACCGGGATATCCATATCCTTGCGGATGGTCACGTTGCGCAGCATGACTTCCAACAGCACCTTGTCTTCGAAGCCAATGCTCACTTCGGACGCGTATTTATCCTGCAACTCGTGGAACAGTTGCTTTTCATTGTCGGCAAGTCGGTCTTCCACGACGGCGACCTGATCGATGAGATTCTTGATCTCCACCAGGGTTTTCAGATCGGGGAAACCATCACTATTCATAATTCAAACGCATCCCGGGCATCGCCGCCCTCGGTGCCGGTGGCGGGCAGTCGGCAGGTTACTGTTGTGCCCCTGTTGGGCGGTGACTTGATACTGACCGCGCCGCCGTGTAGCTCGACGAAGCTTTTGACCATGGCCAGCCCGAGACCGGCCCCGCTCGGCTCGCTTCCTGAGCCGTTTGCGGGTTGACCGCCTTTAGCGAACTTCTGGAATACCCGGTCAATATCGGCCTGGGGAATGCCCACGCCCGTATCCGAAATGCTCAGGATCACGTCATCATCATCCCGCTCGGCACTCAGGCGCACACCACCACGGTTTGGTGTGAACCGTACCGCATTGGCCAAAAGGTTAAACACCACCTGCCGCAGGCGTTTGGGGTCGGCTGAAAGCCAGCCGATATCCGTGGGTACATCAAATGTCAGGTGAATTTCTTTTTGGCGGGCACGCTCGGTGATCATTTTCATGGAGTGGGCCAGCATGGCATGCAGATCAACGGCATCCTTTTCAAGCTCAACCGTGCCGCCCTCGATGGCAGCCAGTTCCAGAATGTCTGCAACCACGCTCATGAGAGTATCCGCCGTCGCCTGAATGCCCTGCAGATACTCCTGCTGGCGGGCATTCATCTCACCGAAGTATCCGGCAGTAAGGATCTCCGAAAACCCGGCGATGGTGGTCAGGGGCGTACGCACCTCATAGGACACATCATCGATGAACTTGGATTTTAGGCGGCTGGTTTCCTCCAGCATGTCTGCGCGATCCCGCAGCGCATTTTCAACCATGGCCTCGTCGGTGATGTCCAGATAACTGATCAGGGTGGCACCATCGGGCAGGGGCACGCAGGCCACGTCATAGACCTTGCCCACTTCATTGTCACCCGTGTCACTGTTCCCCCGGTGGCGGAACCGTTCCCGATGGGCCCGGCGTTGTGACAGATTGGCCAGAATGGCCTGTCGGTGGTCCTCCCATGCGGCATCTTCCATGCCGGGTTCACGCATATGCTCGACAACCTCCGATAACAGCGGCTCGGCACTGCCCGTTTCGTCACTCAGACCCCACAGGGTGGCAAAAGGCGTATTGTGCAGTTTCAGCCGCGCATCGCTGCCGAACACGGCGACGGCCTCCTGCAGGTTATCGATGGTGTGGCGCTGCACCAGATCGAGGGTTTTGTAGGACCTCTGCAGATCCAGCCGGTCGCTGATGTCTTCGTAAATGTACGTCAGGCCACCACCACCTGCAGGTGCGATGGTGGTGCGCAGGGTCCGTCCGTCGGGCAGATACATGGTGCGTTCTTCGGCGGTATCCAGGATTTCAAACTGGGCGTTTTCTTCAGCCCGGAAGGCGTTGAAGTCTGGCGCTTCCGGTAACAGGCGCGTATCGCGCATGCGATCCAGAACCTGAGACAGGTTGGGTCGTTCGGCCAGCCAGTCCTCATCCAACTGCCATAGGGTGGCAAAGGCCGCATTGTAGGTCTCGATGCGTTTGTCCACACCGTAAACCACGACACCCGCACTCAGGTTTGCCAGCATCTGGTCGAACACGGTGCGGTGGCGGGCGATGGCGGTTTCCAGCTCATCACTGTTACTGCCCAGATGTTCCACGGCAAAACCTACCGTACCGCCGCCCTGCCCGAGGGAGGCCTCGGTAATCTCCAGAACCCGGCGCGCGCCATCCACGTCCAGCATTCGCCGTTCCGTCTGTACCGTGCCGTCCTGTGCCGCACGGGACGCGATTTCGATGGCCCGGCGGGCGACCGCATTGCCTGACGCACCCGCCAGTTCATTGGTAAACGCCAGTTCCAGATCAGGATCACGCAACCAAACGGGGATGGGCATGGCATCAAACACGGCTTTCATGTGATCCTCGGCGTCAGACATATCAGGCGAACTGGCCAGCGTGGACACATCGCGGAACCAGATGATGTCACCAATCGTCCGGCCACCACGCTCCCGCGCCCGCCGCCCGATCACATGTACGATGCGCTCGCCCAGCGGCACCAGCAGATCAAAAATCTCGCCATGAGTCCGCAACGCGCTGGCGGCCTGATTGAGCAGGGCGCTTTCAGACGCGGCAAACACCTCTGCCACCCGCTCAAACCGGGTCACGGAGCCCTGTGGCAACTTTAACAGGTCCTCCAGCGCCGTGGTACAGACCTCTGGCGTTGCCGCATCATTGACCCAGGCATACACCCCGTCGGGTTGCGACTGATACAGCGCCAGCATGGCGGTATCTGAATTTTCGGGTTTTTCGGCATCTGGTGTAGCGGCTGGTCGGTTGGTTTGCCGCAGATAAACCCAAGCACCAACACTGCCCAGTACAATACTGACACCCACACCGGCAGCAAAGGAAACAAGAGGATCCATAGGTCCAGACACCATGCGAATCGATAGGGAATCTTAGGAGGGGAGAATGTTTCCTGCAAGCGGTTGTAATCTAAGGTGAACACATATCAGGAATAATCATTCATCGCATTGCTCGGCTACATCCGAACAATCCGCCCAGATAAACAGCATGGCAGGTACGGAACCAATGTAGAGTACACCTGCACCTAGTGCGATGAAGCATACGACAACAACCATAAATGTTGTGCTGAGAATGAACTGGGCAATCAGTGATGCTCGAATCTTGAGCTTCTCTCGAAATGGGCATGCGGGATCAGCGAGCTTCATATCATGTGATTTGAGCGCTTTCATGAGTGAAACATAGTGTGGTGTCAAAGTTTAATCAATTGCAGGTAGTGATCCTACAAACTTGACATGTGCTCAAAAAACACCCCCGACAAGTGCGGGGGCGAGTTTAACAGGGAGAGAGTGGCCGCAGGGACCACGTATTATATATGGGTTTGGGGGTGCCAGTTGTCCAGTTTGCGGCACGAAAAAAGGGCGGTCCCGATAGAACCGCCCTCTCATTAATCGTTCTGTATCAGCGTGTTAGTAGCGATAAGCCTCTGGCTTGTGCGGGCCTTCAACCGTGACGCCGATGTAGTCGGCCTGAGCCTGGCTGAGCGTCGTCAGGGACGCACCCAGCTTGGCCAGGTGCAGCATGGCTACTTTTTCGTCCAGATGCTTGGGCAACACATAGACCTTGTTGTCGTACTTGCCGTCGCCGTTGTTGGCGAACAGTTCGATCTGGGCCAGGGTCTGGTTGGTGAAGGACGCACTCATGACGAAACTGGGGTGGCCGGTGGCACAGCCCAGGTTCACCAGGCGGCCTTCGGCCAGCAGGATAATGCGGTTGCCGTCGGGGAAGGTGATTTCGTCCACCTGGGGCTTGATGTTGTTCCAGCTCATGTTCTTGAGCGCTGCGATCTGAATTTCTGAATCGAAGTGACCGATGTTACAGACGATGGAACGGTCTTTCATGGCCCGCATGTGATCAACCGTAATGACGTCGATGTTGCCGGT
Organism: Rhodospirillales bacterium; assembly: GCA_021775325.1. Classification (GTDB taxonomy): domain Bacteria; phylum Pseudomonadota; class Alphaproteobacteria; order Rhodospirillales; family Casp-alpha2; genus JABJGO01. The sequence continues at coordinate 7,013 of JAJFID010000199.1, read as the reverse complement.
GGTGGTAACAAAGATATCGCCGCGGGTGGCGGCTTCTTCCATGGTCACAACCTCGAAACCTTCCATGCAGGCCTGCAGGGCACAAATTGGATCGGCCTCGGTGACCAGTACGCGACAGCCCGCATTACGCAAACTGTCGGCGGAACCTTTGCCCACGTCACCATAACCGCAGACAACGCCGACCTTGCCCGCCATCATCACATCGGTGGCCCGGCGAATGGCATCCACGAGGCTTTCGCGGCAGCCATACTTGTTATCGAACTTGGACTTGGTCACGGAGTCATTCACGTTAATGGCCGGGAAGGGCAGGGTGCCGTTACGCTCCAATTCATACAGACGGTGAACGCCGGTGGTGGTTTCTTCCGTCACGCCCTGAATGGTGGCGAGATTGCGGGAATACCAGGTGGCGTCTTCTGCCAGTTTGGCCTTGATGGAGGCAAACATAACCTCGGCTTCCTCGCTGCCCGGATTGTCGAGCACGGAGATGTCTTTTTCGGCCTGGGCACCCAGATAGATGAGCATGGTGGCGTCACCGCCATCATCCAGGATCATGTTGGGTGTGCCGCCATCGTGCCAGTCAAAAATTCGGTGGGCGAAGTCCCAGTATTCTTCCAGGGTTTCACCCTTGTGGGCGAAAACCGGGGTGCCAGCCGCAGCGATGGCCGCTGCCGCGTGATCCTGCGTTGAATAGATGTTGCATGACGCCCAGCGTACCTCGGCACCGAGGGCTTCCAGTGTCTGGATCAGCACGGCGGTCTGAATGGTCATATGCAGAGAGCCCGCGATGCGTGCGCCCTTGAGGGGCTGGGACGCGCCAAACTCCTCGCGTGTGGACATCAGACCCGGCATTTCGGATTCAGCAATGTCCAGTTCCTTGCGTCCCCAGTCGGCGAGAGACAGGTCGGCGACCTGATAGTCTTCGTTCGTGCTCATCTATAACTCCTGATCGGTACATTTCGGTAAGGTGGCGGCCTGCATCCGTCAAGGATGTCGCTGAGGCCAGCGAATCGTTCAGCCAAATTCTGGGCGCGTTCCTAGCATGATCGCGGGCATTGGTAAACAGGCTAGAATATTTCCGCAAAGCCAATTTCACGAATGAAAACACGCGCCCAGGTTTTGCTCTAGGCGAGAGAGTTCATATCATCCAGCAGGGTGGCAATTCGTCCGGAATCCACCTGATCCATGATCTGACCGGCGCGCCGGTTGGCGGCGATCAGATCGATATCGCGAATACGCTGTTTGACGCGGTGTATGCTGAGGGCCGTCATGGACAATTCGCGGAATCCAAGCCCCATGAGCAGAGCCGTGTAACGGGGATCGCCCGCCATTTCGCCGCAGATGCTGACGGGTATGTCCATACGGCGGGCGGCTTCGGCGGAGAACTGGATCAGCCGCAGGACGGCCGGGTGAAGCGGGTCAAACAGGTTAGCCACGTACTCGTTGCCGCGATCGATAGCCAGTGTATACATGGTCAGATCGTTGGAGCCGATGGCAAAAAAGTCCGAAACCTGTGCCAGCGCGTCCGCAGCTAGCGCCGCGCCCGGAACTTCGATCATACAGCCAATGGGCGGGATCGGGTCGGGCAGGGCTACTTTGCGTCGTTTCAGCTTGGCCGCCGCCTTTTTCAGGATGGCCTTGGCCTGCCGGACTTCGGAGACGGTCGACACCATAGGCAGTAGGATGCGGACCGGGCCATGATTTGCCGCCCTGAGGATGGCCCGAAACTGGGTTTCCAGAACATCGGGTTGTAACAACGACAGACGAATACCCCGGAGTCCCAACGCAGAGGTAGCTTTTTCGTCCATACCTTTGAGCAGGGATTCCGCCGGTTTCTCTCCGCCCACATCAAGCGTGCGGATGGTGACAGGGCCTTCCGCTGCCAGAACGACATCGCGGAAACTCTCGTACTGCTCATCCTCGCTGGGCACATCGTCGCGGCTCATGAACATGAACTCTGATCGCAGCAGGCCGACACCAGCCGCGCCCGACGTCTTGACCATGGTCATTTCGATGGGCAGTTCCACATTGGCCTGCAGGGTGATTTCCACCCCGTCGCGGGTAATAGCAGGCAAATCCCGCATGCGGTACAGGCGCTCCGCCTGTCGGCGATAGGTTTTTTGTTGCCTGGTTGCAGCGTCCAGTGTTGCTTTACCGGGATTGATCACAACCCGGCCAACCGTGCCGTCGATCATGATCATGTCGCCGTGGTGCACATGGCGCAGCATGTCCTGAGCACCCAGGACAGTGGGCAGACCAAGGGCACGAGCCATAATGGCGGTATGGCCCTCGCCACCACCAAGGTCTGCGGCGGCACCCATTATGCGTTCGGGGTTCAGTTGAGCGGTATCTGCAGGGGTCAGTTCATCGGCAATGACGATGCTGCCCTTGGGTACGGATGCGAACGGCTTCACCGGCGTCTGGGTCAGATTCAGGATCAGGCGGCGGCCAACGCCCCGGATATCGTCGATACGTGCCGCGATATAGGCGTCGTCCATGGCTGCAAAGGCGTTTGTGATTTCCGTGATCTCTGCCTGGACAGCGGCTTCTGCGTTGATCCGCTGATTGGTGATTCGCTGTTTGGCTCCGCGAATCAGACGGGAATCCATGAGCATTTGCTCATAGGCATCGACCAGGAATCCGAGCTCATCGGCAGCGGTTTCGGGCATGGTCTTGGCCTTTGCCCGCAGGCGTGCCATCTGTCGTTGTGCCCGTTCCACGGCTGCATCAAGACGCGTGCATTCGGCCTTGACCTTGCTGGCTGGAATGGTCAGTTCCGGAATATCAATGGCACCGTGTTCGCGAACGTAAGCCGGGCCAATGGCAATACCGGGCGAAACACCCAGGCCACTGAAGGACAACTCGCCACTACTGGAACGTTTTTTGCGGGCCATTACGGATCAGTCCTCTTCGTCGAAACCGGCCTGGACCAGTGCCTGCAACGCGGCGAGCGCATCATCGGCGGCAGGACCATCAGCAATGATCTCGATCTCGGTTCCCGGTGACGCGGCCAGCATCATCAGGCCCATGATGGATTTGCCTGATACGATCTGGCCATTGCGGTTGACGCCAACCCGGGCGTCAAACTGCCCGGCGGATTTTACAAACTTGGCAGCGGCACGGGCATGAAGACCGCGCTTGTTGACGATTGTGACTCGACACCGGGGCGCATGGGAACCGAGCACGGGTCCATCATTCAAGAGCCATTCTCCTGCAACAGGTGGGAGGCTATATTGATGTACTTGCGCCCGGCTTCAGCAGCCTGCTCGGCAGCGTCCTCCAGATTGGCCGTTGCACGGACGCTGGCCAGCTTGATGAGCATGGGCAGGTTCGCACCGGCGATGACTTCGACATGCGCCTGTTCCATAACCGAGATGGCGAGATTGGATGGTGTGCCGCCGAACATGTCGGTCAGCAGGATAACACCGCCACCGGTGTCCGCGCGTTCGATACTTTCAAGGATGTCTGCGCGTCGGCGTTCCATATCGTCGTCCGGCCCGATGCAGACAGAAACAACGCTCTCCTGCGGGCCAACAACATGCTCCAGCGCGCCGATTAGTTCTTCAGCGAGACGTCCATGGGTTACAAGGACCAAACCGATCATATGTGTTTTTTCCTTCGATCAAGAGCGTAGATAGTCTGCGATACGGGATTTCAGACTATTTTCCCGCATTTTCCAAGTCCCTGTGATGAATTTGCACAGCACTGCCTGTGGACAATATCCAAGCCGCCAGGGTTTCTGCCAGATAAACGGAACGATGACGACCGCCGGTACACCCTATTGCGATGGTCAAATATCGTTTCCCCTCTTCTGCGTATCTTGGCAACAGCGGTTTCATGAGTTGCTTCAGATTGGCAACAAACGTATCAAAATCAGGGTCCTGCCGGATGTAATCGCCGACAGCCGTGTCCATGCCGCTGTGATCCCGCAATTCATCTACATAGTGGGGATTTTTCAAAAACCTGACATCGAAAATCATGTCCGCATCCCGGGGTACACCTTTGGCAAAGGAAAACGATGTAACAAAGATCGTCAGATCGTTGGTCTCGGCGCTGCTGAAATGTTCTTCCATGAGCCGCCTGAAGTCCGTCACCGTGCGATCTGTGGAGTCCACAACCATGTCGGCGACTTCTTTCAGGGGCGCTATGATTTTTCGTTCCTGCCTGATGCCATCCAGAACCTGCCGATCCTGGGCCAGCGGATGACGACGACGGGTTGCCGTAAACCGGTTCTCAAGCTCCTTGTCCTCGCAGTCGAGAAAAAGAATGGTCACATCCACGTCTGGTGCACATTTCAGCCGTTCGATCTCGCCCAGAAGATTTCGGGTGTCAAAATCCCGTGCCCGCACGTCAATACCGATGGCGATCAGGTGGCCTACCTCGGACAACACCAGATTGGACAGCAACGAGACTGGCAGATTGTCCACGGCCTCATAGCCCAGATCTTCAAAAACGTTCAGGGCCGTCGATTTCCCGGCACCCGAAACACCGGTCACGAAGATTACCCGGCGCGTTGTGCTGTTTCCGTTCATCACGACATGCTTTCAATTTCACCGAGAACGTGGCCAAGCGCCACAATAATCTTGGTGGCCGCGGATGCCTCGAATGGTGCGATGCGGATGACGGGCACCGGCGCACCATATTTCTCATTCATGCGAGGGCCAGGCATGCGTTCAATGGCGTCAGAATCACACAATTCCACGATCAGTCGAACCGGTGCCGCGCCTTCGCATTCAAATCTCAGGATTCCAATGCCGCGTACCTCCATCATGCCAAAGATGGTTTGCGGACACGAAACGACCAACTGATCTTCAATGACATTCAGATCACACCGGTCATCGGCGACCAGACGTGCACCACGATCAATCATGCGCAGGCCCAGGTCAGACTTGCCGCTACCCGAATCGCCACACAGCAAAATGCCATTGCCTTTGATGCTGACGGCCGTTGCATGAATTTGTGGCAAGATTGCCCTCGCTGATACGCTGTAACCTGAGACTGAATCGTTGCTGGCCGGGGGCAGGTTGTCAACGAATGATCGCGGGCAGGGTAACGGTGAAGCGGGCACCGATGATATCGCCGCTGGTGGAAAACCGGTTGCCGGCAACAATCGAGCCATTGTGTGCTTCGATGATCAACTTGGATATACTGAGGCCAAGGCCCGAATGTGTACCGAATTTCTCACCTTCGGGCCGTTCCGAGTAGAACCGCTCAAAAATTGTTTCTTCCTTGCCGGGTTGGATTCCCGGTCCCTCGTCACTGATCGTGACAACGGTCTGGTCCTTGCCATCCTCGGTCGCTCCGAGGTGCAACGCGATGGTAATCATACCGGTACCCGGACTGAACGTGATTGCGTTGACAATCAGATTACGAAAGACCTGTACGAGCCGGTCTTCCATTCCCGGCACGATACATCCCTTGTCGGTACCGGTTTCGATCGTAATTTTCGGCGAATCGTCACTGCTGGTCGAGGTATGGACATCAACCAGGGTTTCCAGCATTTTGCCCAGGTCAATTTCTGCAACCTGTGTACGGGACAGTTCTGCATCCAGTCGCGAAGCGTCAGAAATATCTGTGATCAATCTGTCCAGACGTTCAACGTCATCCTGGATAATAGCCAACAGTTTTCGCTGCTGGTCCGGATGTGAGACGCGTGCAGCCGTCTCGACAGCGCTTTTCAGGGATGTCAGGGGGTTTTTGATCTCATGACTGACATCGGCGGCAAACCGTTCTATGGCATCCATCCTTTCCCACAGGGCATCTGTCATATCGCGTAATGCCAACGCGAGATCACCGATTTCGTCGTCGCGGGTTTTCAGTTCGGGCAGGCTGTCCTGACGGTTCAACGAGGTTCGAACCCTGTCAGCCGCTGCCGACAAGGTCATAATGGGTCGGGCAATGGTGCCTGCCAGATAAAATGACAGCAGCATTGTAACGCTCAGCGTGATGAGAAATATTTTTAGAATATCAACCCGTACTTCGAACATGGCCTGGTCTATATCCTCGGAAGATTTAGTGACCAGTACGGCGCCGAGGATCTTTTTGTATCGCTGGACAGGCACAGCGACGGACAAAAGCAGTTGATCCCTGCCAAAAGACCTGATCGCCTTGGATACGCGACCCTGCATGGCGCGCAGAACCTCAGGATATTGCCGGGCATGCTGCCGCGCTTGCTCTACATAGGCAACACGGGGTGTCGAGCCGGAAAGCGAATTGACGAGCCTGTCATACATGCGAAACAGGACACGCAGTAAATCAGGCGCCTGGTCGGGCGGTGGCAATAACTCGACCTCTACATCGCGACCTGCATGGAGAAGATTGCGGGAATCGGCCACAAGTTCGCCATCAAACCGAAACAGTCGGGCACGCGTGTCTGTACTTTCGACCATGCGAAGGACAATGCGGTTGGCCGTTTCCCTGACCAGTATCTGATCAAGTGGCGTCTGCCCGCCAACAGCGCCTTCACCAAGGGCTGCTGAGAACATATCGGCCTGGGCGTTGAGATTGGTCATTTCCGCTTCTATGAGATTGTCCCGGTACTCGCCCATATAAAAAAGGCCAGCAATCATCATACCCAGCGCCAGCACATTGACGGTGAGAATACGCCGCCGAATAGGTGAAAACCGTCTCTGTGGCCGGGGGCGTGGATTGCCGACAGGCGTGTGATCTGCCGGGCCACGCACGCCAATTGGCGGACGCTGACTGTCGTCCGTACCCGAACTTGATAATGTGACCTTACTGTCGTTGGATACCATTGTTCCCAGTTTTTACCCGTGCCTCGACATCACGCGCCGGGCACGATGCCCTATTCAGCGCGATAACGGTATCCTATGCCATAGAGAGTCTCAATTTCCGAAAAATCTTCGTCTGTGGCCTTGAATTTACGCCGCAGGCGTTTGATGTGGCTGTCAATGGTTCTGTCATCCACATAAATGTGCTCGCCATAAGCAGCGTCTATAAGCTGATCGCGGTTCTTGACCAGACCAGGGCGGCGGGCGAGCGCCTCAAGCAGCAAA
>JAJFID010000198.1 GCA_021775325.1 Rhodospirillales bacterium | reverse complement strand
ACAATCCCAACGCGCTCTATGGTTCGTCCGTGTGGGTATCGTTGTTTCCGTACCTGTCCAATGACAATCATATCCGGTCACTCAGAAACGGTGACACCTACACCCGTGAACAGGCCATGATGTACGCGGCCGCCATGCTGGCTCATGAAATGGGCCATCAACTGCTGCAACTGGGACATCCCTGGTCCAATGACGCCTGCATCATGCGCCCCGCAGAGATGCTGGACTTCGCTGCCTGGGTCAGCGGGTTTGATGCGCAAAAATGCCGGGTTAACTCAAGCCCTGCCATGCGTCCGGGCACAGTTAAAATACCGATCTGGTAGAGTACTGGGGATCAGTGTAGCTGAAGCAGGTCCGCAATATCGCTCTTATGCAACCTCGCCGCTTTGTACGTCGCGTCAGGGTCCATATACGGCTCGAACAGGTCATGGATATCCTGATACCTTAACTCCAGAATTCTGCCATCGACTTCCTGGTTGAAGTGGTTGAAACCGAGCCATACGAACCCGTCTTCGGTTAACAGGTTGTCATGTAAATCCTTCAGGAAAAATCGCCATTCGTCGCTGCGCCAGCAATCATCGTCAGCATAATTGTTAAAACAGATCTGGCTGCATGTGATGATGTCAAACCGGACATCAAATCTGACCATTGCTTCATACTTCACGATTGTGAATTCCGTGTGGTCCTGGAGGCCCAGAATCGCACGTACCAGACCAAACTCTTTTGGCACATCCGCTATGTCGAGGGTTTTGACGCTGTGCCCATTCTGCAGGTACATGTAGGGCAGAATGCCCAACCCGGTGCCGATATCCAGCACACTGGATGTTTTCACAGCGGACGCTTCACGATAGTCGGTCAGGACGCGCACAAAATTGTCGTCAAATTCCCTGAGATACTTGAAGTAAAAGGGGCCGTCACTGTGATACAGGTCCTTGACGCTGTTTTGGCGGTTTTCAGAAATCAACGGGTGCAGTCTGCGAAGCTGCCCGGATGATGAGTCATCCAAACAGGCTTCATCAATCCCGTTTCCGGTTTCCAGACTTTGCAACACATGCTCGACAATCCCGGCATTGTAATCGTTGGACAAATGCCGGAAAACGCCCGCCAGAATCTTCAGGATATCTGTATCGCTTCTGAAAACACCCCCTCTGTGAAAGTAAATGTTCCAGACACTGACGGCTTTGTCGTTGCTTGCAAAAAAATAATATCCGCCGAATTGAGGGTTATTGTTCATCTGCCCGAGAAGAGAATTCATTTCCCTGCGCAGCGCTATGTCCTCTACTGAACTTCGATTGTCTTGGATTTTCAGGACGCCCGCCTCTATTCAGGTGCAATTACAGGATAATTCATCGCTGCTCGCCGACCGTAATTCTTTTCGCATAACGAAGGGTATTTTTCGACTTTTTCATACCCAAGTCAACGAGCGAGCATTTCAGGCGATATGGATTTGAGGATAGCTGCCTGCGCGCTGCAAGCGGACGGAAGACTGCCACCAGGTTCAATTTCGTTACTGACCCTGAGCAAAATTGACGCACGGCTCCTGCACAAGAAAACCGACCCCCGAAGGGGTCGGCTGTCGAAAAGCCAGTTTTAACTTGTCTTGTTCTATTTAGCAGGAAGCATCTGAGTATAAGCCAGAACATCAGCAGCATCCTGCATGGCGAATCCTGCGTAGGAAATCATTTCCGTTGCAGGGTGGCCATGTCTGATTTTTGCCATAACCTCCCATGGGTTTTTACTGGCTTCCGTACCGATGTAATTGGGATTCTCCTCATCGCCCCAATTCAGTGCCCGTCCATCAAACCCGTGGCAGGCGGCGCAGGTATTTTGGAACATAGCTTTGCCGCGTTCCGCGTCACCATTCACCGTGCCGTCTGCATTTACATATGTCGTGATGTCATACTGACCTTTGCTCAGGAAGAAAGCTAAGTGCAGCATATCGTTCTTGGGGATCATGTCATGCGTGTAACCATGGGTGTCATCCATCAGGATGGCATGGATATCACCGACGTCCTTGTCATCGACCCCACGTACGCCGGGGATGCCGGTGTTGTAGGAACCGGAGGCGTACTTGCCGTCCTTACCTGCAAAGTCCCAACCATGACAGGATTTGCACCGCCAAGTGGTGGCGCCACTTTTCATCGTGTTGGATGCCGGCCAAGCCGAGTGAGTCATCTCTGGTTTGTCGACGTCTGTAACGGCATACCACTTGTCATAGAGCCGACCGCCACGGGCGATCCGCCAAGCATCTGAGGGTTCTGCCGGTTCCCCATATACATAGTCTTGATGGTAAGACTCATCATTGCGGTCTGATGCAGATGCAATTGTAGCGTCCCCCGCGATCACCGAAATAGACAAGCAGGCCGTCGCGGCGATGCTACAAACGAGGCCCGTTACTCTCTGAATAAAGACTTGGATCACTGCATACTTCACAGTTCATCTCCTTCTTTATGAAGCCCGAGTCCTCGTTCTTGTGTCGAATAACCCCAGCAGGTTTCGAAAACAAACACCATCTTTTACTATGCACCTGCGGTAGATATTCGCATTGATCCCGGTTAAGTGAGTGGGAAGACACACCTCGGTTTCAGCGGTGCAAGACGTCCGCTAATGGCTGAGGCTGCTGAAAAAGCCTTCTTCCGGCACTTAGTGCGATATTTTTTGTCTACTGGTTTGCTCCAAGCATCATGGATTCGGGTTTGGCAGAAGAGCCTAAACCCGCGTCCTGACAACGCGTAGGGCCGTGAAGGTGACTTCTGGAGCCATTCGTCGCTTGCAAATAAAATTGGGCAAATTCTCGCGCCGCCCACCAGCCAGCTTTTTCAACAGACTGGGCGAGTTTCAGAACTGGTAAACGCACGTCGAAAATCGCTGCTTCCGGGGGGGAAGCGGACGGTATATGTTAGATGATGTTCCGTATGCTGGCCGTTCTGGTGCTTCTGATGCCGTTGGTTGCTCGTGCCGCGAGCCACGAGAGTTACATCTGTGATGTTGAGCAGATGGCCGGGTATCGATTTGAAGATGGTCAGTGGACAGTCTCGGAAATCGACAAGAAAAACAGATACCTGATTCGTCCGCTGACGGCGGAGGATAGTTATTCTGCAACGGCAATCCGGGGGCAGAACAGTTCGTCCACGCACCTGATTGAAATCATCAGCGATCCGGTGGTACCGTTGATATTCGCCTGCGAGGAATTTCGCAGTCTGATAAGCTGCACCGGCGGCAAGTTCGTTTTATCTCTCAAAACTATGAAGTTTGAATATGCCCATCTGGGTCTCGCGTCTTTAAGTGACGAAGCCCTGGCGAATATGAAGACTGTTCCCAACCCGGGTTTGCAATGGGGTTATTGCGTCAGGCACTAGGACCGTTCTGGTCTGCAAATGGTGCTCCCGGACACGTATGCACCATCGCCAGAAATTCCGGAAAGATACGACGAGCCGATGTTACATACGGTCATGACATCGTGTTATCCAAAGCACGTTATCGCGATTCACAGGGGCGTAGAAATGCATTGACTTTTATTCTTTAATATGCTATTATTCCTATATGATATTTGACATTGTAAATATGTGACCCGATTGGGCTTTGTCCGACAGGCGTTGCGCGGCAGCACCATTTTGTGGTGCGAGAGCGGTCGTCGCGTTGTCCGAGATGGGGCATGGGTTTTTAAGCTCTTGATTCTGAACGATTTTCGAATAAGTAGACAGGGGGGCCTCGCAGGTGTCATCAGATGTCTACAAAATGAGTAATATCAATCGCTTACAGCGCGGAAATCGGGCGTAAACCCTTCGTCTGGTGATGCAAATGTCTGCAAATGTAGACACTATGTCTGCAAAGTGAACGATTCCAATCGCTTAGGTGGAGGCCGTATTGGTTCCGATATCAGGCCACCATGTTTCGCAGGTCGGTGGGTTCTTCCTGAATCAGCGAAACAACCGCGTAACCGATTGCAACCATACGGCAGTGGCTAAACGACCTGACCAGCCGGATCATGGTCCGGTTGGCAGGCTGGAAATAGAATTCTGCATGGCGGACACCACGGGCCCTGACGGCGGTTATCAGATGGTCCAGCAGATCGGTTCCGAGTCCGCGCCCGCGATGGTCGGGCAGAACGCAGATCGACATTTCTGCCATGTCTGGTTTATGAGCCGGGTTCATATGGGCTTCGGCGAGGCCGATGAGTTTGCCGGTGCCCATATGGAATGCGCCGCTGAATGCCATGCGGCCGAAGTCCAGATCACGGACATATCGGATGATGGCGAAATCGCTCAGGCAGTTATGGAACCGGCGCTCACGGTCTGTATTGGAGAGCGCCAGCAAGTGATCCTGAATGGCCGGACGGTCCCGTTCCGCCAGGTATCGCACAAGCGGTGCCTCCGCGTGGCCGCTGAGTGTGACCTGTGAACTGGTAAAGCGGGGCTTGGGGAAACGCTGCTGAACATTTCGGCTCAGCGCTGACTGGGGGCTCATCATGATCTGCGTCCTTTTGCGACGTTGTGATGAGTGATCCTGGCATTGCCGTGTTTCATACTGATTTCAGAAACACAGGCGAATTGTTTCAGTTGTAACACTTCAGGCCGGATTATGCCGCCAGATCACAGGCGAAGTCCCGACGACGGATGGCGCATTGGCTTACCCAGTTGGTCATGAGGCGTCTGCCATTTTCGGCCCAACTGTTAAACGGCATGTAGTCCGGATTGTCACAGGAATAGTAGTTCGCGGGCACGGCAGTCAGGCGACCGGCGTGTTTGTCTCGCTGGTACTCGGCGTCCAGCGTATGAGTGTCATACTCCACGTGATTGAACATGTAGGTGGCGCGATTGGCGGGATCGTCCAGCAGACATAACCCGGCCTCTGGTGAGTCGGCCAGTACCCGGACGCTGCCATCAAGCGGCAGTTCAGTGCGCCGGGTTTCTGTATGCCGGGAGACCGGAACCGCCATGGTCGGGTCTACGCCAACCATCAACGGATGCATGGGGTCGACCTTGCGATGCGGATAGACGCCAAACTTCTTTTCCGGCAACCGGTGTTTGGGGATGGAGCGGAACGACCATAGTGCGGCCTGCGCCGCCCAGCAGATGTAGTGGGTGGTCGGCACATGCCGGCGCGCCCAGTGCATGATGTCCTGTAACTCGTTCCAGTAGGCGACGTCCTCGAACCGCAGGTGTTCGACAGGTGCGCCAGTGATGATAAGGCCATCGAAGGACGTATTGATGACTGCCGACCAGCGCTGATAAAAACGATCCAGATACGCCTCGGGTGTGGTTCTGGGCTGATAGCTGTCCGGCACGATCAGCGTTAACTCCACCGGATAGCGGCTTGCTGCCAGAACCCTGGCAAACTGGGTTTCCGTATCGGTCTTGGTCGGCATCAGATTAATCAGGCCAATGCGGAGCACCGGTAGTTCCATCTTATGTGATGAGCTGACATCCATAACGTCGATGCCTTCCATAGACAATGTCGCAATGGCAGGCAGATTATCAGGCAGGATGATGGACATGACGGTCGTCTCCGGAAGGGCGCGGCGGGTATGACATTCGGAGTCATACCCGCCTTTAGCCGTGATTATGCGGCTTTGGTCAGACGTGCTGTGGTCTCACCGATGGTCGCGGCTGTCAGTGCCTGATCCAGGTCGGCGATGATGTCTTCGGCATTCTCGATGCCCACGGACAGCCGGATGTAACCTTCGGTTACGCCAGATTTTTCCTGATCTTCACGGGAAAGCTGCTGGTGCGTGGTAGACGCCGGATGAATGGCCAGGGTCCGGGTGTCACCGATGTTGGCCACGTGATAGACCAGTTCAAGACTGTCGATAAATGTTCTGCCAGCCTCAACACCGCCACTCATCTCGAACCCGACCAGCCCGCCGTGGCCGCCGTTCAGGTGCTGATCGGCGCGGCGTCCCTGTTCGCCGTCGTGCATGCCCGGATAGATCACCCGTGTTATAGCCGGATGGGATTCCAGGTATTCGGCAATGGTTTGGGCATTGCGGCAATGTTCACGCATACGCAGAGGCAGTGTTTCCAGCCCCTGCAGGAACATGAAGGAGTTGAACGGGCTCGTTGCCGCACCCAGGTCCCGCTGCAGTGTGACCCGGGCCTTGATAATGTATGCGATGGGACCCAGCGGTTTGACCGCCTCGGTCCATATAGCGCCATGATAACTGGGGTCCGGCTGGTTCAGCATGGGGAAGCGATCAGCGTGTTTCTCCCAGTCGAAATTGCCACTGTCAATGATCATGCCGCCGACTGATGTGCCGTGACCGCCGATGTACTTGGTGGTGGAATAGACAATGATGTGCGCACCGTGATCAAACGGGCGACAGATGATGGGTGCCGCCGTGTTGTCCATGATCAGTGGTACACCGAGTTCTTCGCCAATTGCAGCAACTTCGGTAATCGGAAAGACGTGAAGTTTTGGATTGGGCAGTGTTTCCGCAAAATATGCGCGGGTACGGGCGTCTGTGGCATTGCGGAAGTTCTCGGGGTCGGAAGGGTCCACAAACCGGACTTCAATACCGAAGTCCTTGAAGGTATTGGCAAACAGGTTCCAGGTTCCGCCATAGACATCTGTCGAACTGACGATGTTGTCACCGGCGTGGGCAATGTTCTGGATGGACATGGCGGTTGCGGCCTGTCCCGAGGATACGGCAAGGGCGGCTACGCCGCCTTCAAGGGCTGCCATACGCTGCTCGAACACATCGCTGGTTGGATTCATGATCCGGCTGTAAATGTTTCCAAAATCGGAGAGTTCAAACAGATTCTTGGCGTGCTCTGTACTATCAAACTGAAAAGCCGTGGTCTGATAAATGGGAACTGCCACGGCATTGGTTGCGGGATCGGCGCGATAACCGGCGTGAAGGGCGATGGTCTCGGGTTTCATGGTCGTGGTCATTGTATTGTTCCTTGTTGCGTTCGTTGAGTTGTTTGAAAGAGTGAAGGTTTGAGAAATTTGAGCATCGTCACGCAGCAACGCGGGCCAGTGCTCGCATGCGTGCGGCATGATCCATGATCAGATCTGACACGTTTTCGGCGTGCGTGACGGTGGACATGTGTCCGGCATCGGGAATGATCTGAATTCGGGAACCCGGCGTCGCTTCAAACAGCATTTCTGTTATCCGCGCCATGACCGGTGTCGTGTTTTCTCCCCTGATGAACAACGTCGGCAAACCATGCCGGGTCAACCGTTCCATTGGCGTTTTGTCGCACATGGTCGCAAAAAAATTGTAGGCAATAACCTGGGCGCGTGTACACAGGGTCTCGCGGATTTCATCACGCAGGCTGTTCCATGTTCCGGTACCGCTCCAGTAGTCAACAAATGCCCGAAGCCCTGTCTCGGGTTCTTTTGCTGCGATAGAGTCTGTGATGCGTTTGGCAACGTTGGAGATCAGACGAAACAGGAACTGATCCGAAGACGTGCTGTTGCGCAGCAGGTGGAAATTCGCGGGTTCAATCAGAGTCAGGCTGTCGTAGAGACCGGGACAGTCCCTGGCTGCCATCAGTGCAACGGACCCGCCGTAAGAATGTCCTACCAAATGAACATTTCCGGTTCCGCGGCGCGCCAGAGCATGAACAGCGGCGACTTCCTGGGATAAAGTTGGCAATTGACATCCGGCCCAGCTACTGCTGCGACCGTAACCACGAAGATCGGGTGCGATCAGCCGACAGCGTTCGCCGAGTTCCGCAAATACTTTGCTCCACTGCGCGGCACCACCGCCGCCTGAATGCAGCAGAATGACGGTATCGCCCATCCCGGTCTCCACATAGCTGGTAATGCCGCCATCCACCTCAATGTTAGGCATCATTACCTCCACGGATCATGTTCTTGCTGCCATGGACGCCGGCGATGATCTGGCTGCGATGCATGCCGATATCACGCAAGGTATTGTCGTTCACGGCGTAAAGATGCCGGGCCGAATGCCAGCGCTGCCGGGCGCCGGACAGTTTTCGCATGAGTGATCGTACAGCCGTGGATGCACGATTTTGATTCGGGAAACGTTGTCCGTCGGGCAAAAGGGCCTGGGTAAACATGGTTCTCATCCTTATCTCGTCAATCTTGTTCCGTACCGGAGAGAGGGCGCGAGTTCCCGCATCCGGCGATGGCCAGAACATGACGCATGCGTGTTTCCAATGTTTTTCTGGAATCCACACGTTGTGTTTCAGTCGTGTAACAACTCAATATTTTGATGGATATTCATGGACATCAATAATCGGGCGACGATAATTGGCACGGTCAGGGTCGTATTCGACCAACAACAGAAGGTGTGGACGTAATGGTGAGCAGCAACTGGAGTCCACGTGGCGTCGACAGACGAGCGCCAACCGACAGCAGCTCCCAGATGTTGCTGGATTTTGCCGTGTCCCATGCCCCGGCCATATTCTATGTCGCTGACATGTCTGGTGACCGACCACTTACCTTTATCAGCTCGAACGTTTTTGATATTCTTGGGTTTACCCAAGAAGCTTTCTTGTCAGATAACACATATGGTCGACAACTTATTCATCCCGATGATTTTGCCGATTATGTCCAGTCCATTGAAGAATTACCCAGGAATGGGCGCATATCGCTCGAATACCGATTTCGGCACGCCAATGGCGACTATCGGTGGATCAGGGACGAGCTGCGTTACGTTGATGATGACGGCAAGGCCGAGTTTGTCGGTTGTATGGTCGATGTTACGGGTCAAAAGCAGGCCGAGGAGAGGGTCAACGATGCGGAAGCACTGACAACGACGATTATCAATGCAACCCTGGATGCACTCATCACAACAGAGTCCGATGGGCGCATTATCGAGTTTAATCCTGCGGCGGAGAATATGTTTGGGTATGCGCGTTCAGACGTACTTGGTTGCGGATTGACCGAACTGCTTATCCCCGAAGAACATCATGCGGCGCACCTCAAGGGGATCGAAAATTTTTGCAGAAATGGTCGGTTGAAGCATTACGACCGGCGTATCGAAATTGAAGCGAAACGCGCGGATGGAACTCTTTTTCCAGTCGAGTTGACCATTTCTCATGCCGCTTTGGGTGGTCGGGATCTGTTGATCGGGTCTGTCCGGGATATTTCAGAACGGATCAAGGCGGAAGAGGAACGCCAGCGATTGAGTGGTTTACTGCGCGACGCAGTTGACAGCCTTCCTCATGGATTTGCTATCACGGGTAAGGACGGAAATCTGGTGCTCGGCAACAGGGCTTTTTCCAGCTCTTACGGAAAATCGCCGGATGACATGGTAGGCATTAGTCTCAAGGATCACATGCCGTCATTCGTCAAACTTCTATACAGTTTCGATGGTCAAGAAGTTACTGGAAGCGCAAAAG
>JAJFID010000197.1 GCA_021775325.1 Rhodospirillales bacterium | reverse complement strand
AACGGTGGTTACCGGCAAACAGTTCATTCTGTCTTCGCAAAGCGACCAAGGAACCTAGATTGTTCAAACTGATATCCACAGTAATTTTCGGCTGCTGTGCAAACGCCTCTTGAACGCCTCGGCAAAGTCATCATGCTTTGTGTTCGCCATCCCACCCAGTAGAGCGGAAGAACGTGTCATGGATTCAAAACCACTGGAGAATAGCAAGGCTGCAAGCTTTTTGCGTCTGGTTGATATAATGCGACAACTACGCACCCCGGAAACCGGCTGCCCGTGGGACGTCAAGCAAACCTTCGGGACGATCGCCCCCTACACGATTGAAGAGGCCTACGAAGTCGCCGATGCCATTGAGCGTGGCGATATGGACGACTTGCGCGACGAACTGGGTGATTTGCTGTTGCAGGTTGTGTTTCATGGGCGCATGGCAGAAGAAGCGGGCCTGTTTCATGTTGGAAACATCGCGGACGCAATATCTGAAAAGATGATTCGCCGGCACCCTCATGTTTTTGCTGATCAGACCATATCATCCGCAGAGGCCCAAACAGCCTCATGGGAGGAAACAAAGGCCCGTGAACGAGCCGAAAAGGCCCACCAAAAGCAGGATGTGATGCCGAGTATCCTGGATGACATACCTGTCGCGCTCCCTGCCCTCACCCGGGCGCTCAAGTTACAGAAACGCGCCGCACGTGTTGGGTTTGACTGGGCCGATGCACGACTTGTTATTGAAAAACACAGAGAAGAGCTTGACGAACTGGATGAAGAATTGGCCAGAGACGCTCAGCTACCCGACCGGGTCGAGGATGAGGTCGGTGATCTTTTGTTTACATGCGTCAACATTGCCCGCCAGTTGGGCATTGATCCAGAATCCGCGCTACGGCACGGAAACAACAAGTTTGAACGTCGTTTTCGACAGCTTGAAACTGATGTTGCTGCGCAGGGGCACCAACCAGGTGACATGAGTCTGGATGCACTTGAAAACGCGTGGTCAGCAGCAAAAAGTGAGGTTGGGTAAAATTATAGAACAACGCATGCGTATCGTCGGATTGGGTGTTCGGGATTTGCAGAGAGCCAGAAAATTTACTCCGATACGCTGGGCTGGCAGGAAACAGAGCATCCAGGCAGCGAAAATTTTGCATTTTTTCAACTGAACGGGATTTTTCTGTCCCTGTATCCTCGCGAGGCCTTGGCAGACGATGCATCGATCAGTTCAGAGGGATCCGGGTTTGCTGGCATATCTTTGGCCTCCGATACCCGAAACAAGGAATAGGTGGACGATGTGATGACGAGCATCCAATCCAAAGGGGAACCATCGTCAAACCGGCGGAAGAGGTATTCTGGGGCGGTTACTCGGGATATTTTTCAGATCCCGATGGCTATCTGTGGGAGGTCGCCTGGAATCCGTTCGCCTATATCGACGATGATGGAAATTTCAGGATTTCTGCACAACGTAAGGCCCGGACTAAAAAGTTCCGAGCCCTACTTTAGTATCAATTCTTCGACCAAATTTACGCGAGCGCATTCAACAGATCTGGTGCATTTTCTCCTGCAGCATCCAGAATCGCATTTTTCACCTTTTCGAAAGCGCGCGCTTCCAACTGGCGAATTCGCTCCCGGCTGACACCATAGACCGCACCCAGTTCTTCCAATGTCTTGGGATCATCACTGAGGCGTCGCTCGGCGAATATTTCCATCTCTCTCTGCGGCAGTGACGACAGCGCGTCTTGTAACAGCGAATTACGCGCAGAAAACTCTTCAGATTTTGCCAAACGTGCCTCTGGCGTCAACCCGCCATCAACGAGTGTATCAAGATACTCCACCGTGCCATCGTCTTCATTGCCCACGGTCGCATTAAGCGAGTAGTCGCGAGCTGCCAGGCGCTGGTTCATATGCTTGACGTCGTGTGAAGCAACGCCTGAAATCTCTGCGACCTGGTCTGCCTGCTGGTCGGTCAATTCGCCGCTGTCCATAATGTTCAGTCGTGATTTAATGCCGCGCAAAGAAAAAAACAGCTTCTTTTGCGACGCAACTGTGCCAAGTTTTACCAGCGACCAGGATTTCAGAATATGTTCGGTAATTGCGGCCTTAATCCACCACATGGCGTATGTCGAAAGACGGAACCCTCTTTCAGGTTCAAACTTTTTGACGGCTTTCATTAATCCGATATTGCCTTCGGAAACCAGATCCGCCATTGGCAAACCATAGCCCTTGAACTTCATGGCAATCTTGGCAACAAGACGCAGATGCGACGTTACCAGTTTATGAGCGGCGTTGGTGTCACCGTGACTGCGAAAGCGTTCGGCGAGCATGTACTCTTCGTCCTTGTGCAGGATCGGAAATTTCCATACTTCCTGGAAGTAGCCCGTCAGGCCACCATCGACGCTTAACTGCGGTAAATTGATTTTAGACATGTCCTAAACTCCCAAAACTTTTAAATCGCTCCGACCATGACGGGTCGGTAATTATCAGACAAATGCCTTGCATTGATCGCAATGACAAAGGTCCCGCGCAACAAGCGCAGTTCTGTACGGGGGTTAAATAGGAGATTGGTTCTGCATAGCGTTATCCTCCAATGAGCAATAAGCCGCGTAAAACTGGCAGTCCATGAGATACACTGCAGATTACGCATATTTTCGATCCGCCAAACGGCCAAACCAAATTTACGTCAGTCCACAACTGGCCCTGACACTCAAAAACATAGTCAAAAATCAAGAGAAGTCAATACATAAAATGAATAGGCATTTATTATCAGTAGCTTACTGGAAGTTCGTAACGTGAAGAATCAACGGGAATTTGTCGCAGAAATAACCTGCGCTTGCCAGGCGTTCTCATGGTAAATGTTGTCGCTTTCAACAACCATCTCAACAACATGGCGATTCTCTGGCTCGAACCTTTGTTTGAAAGGGTCAAGACGAACACTAAAATCATCAACAAACGCCGACTCGGTGATAGCAGAAATTTCTCCATCTGAATCGGGATCCGGTTCCTTTGTATCGCCAAGCGCAGGAATTGGCTCATCAAACAGGGGGAAATCACTAAACTCGAAATCAGGAATCGCTGGTAATTCGGCCTCTGATCCGTTGGATATCTCGGTTAAACGTTTCTGCCGATACAAACTCCGAATGGCGGCGTAATAATCGATCGAAC
The DNA here is from genome assembly GCA_021775325.1 of Rhodospirillales bacterium. GTDB lineage: Bacteria > Pseudomonadota > Alphaproteobacteria > Rhodospirillales > Casp-alpha2 > JABJGO01. The sequence continues at coordinate 5,772 of JAJFID010000197.1, read as the reverse complement.
TTCTCTTTAGCGTGATCAGTTCATCACGAATGGAGGCGAAATCGCTAAATCCAACAGCAGCGGCGCGTGGAACAAGCCAATCATCTTCACCCTGGTTGTCCAGATAGATGTTTAGCGGGTCCATCATAGGATCGACAATGTACTGACCAATTGCATCACGTGGGTTGCTTGGTCCCAATATCGGCAGAACTAGATAGAAACCATCATCGATCCCCCAGACGGCAAGAGTTTGACCAAAGTCCTCGTTATGAGATTCGACACCTGCCTCTGACGCAACATCAGCAAGCCCACCGAAACCAAATGTTGAGTTCATGGCAAACCGGGTAAACGTCGTCATGGCGCGCTCTACTTCGCCCTGGAGCACATCGTTAATAAAAACAATGGGCTCGCTAAGGTTTGACAGGAAACTACTGACTATCGTCCGGGATTCACCCGGCAACACATTGTATACATCGGCCAATGGTCCGATAAGGCCATCGTAAAACATCTCGTTGAAAGAGAAAACAGCGCGGTTGATGCTTTCGAGAGGATCGTTGACATCATCAGCAACCTGAGCAAGTTGAATTTGCGACAAATAGTCGGATGAGTCTTCTTCACCTACACCGCCTATATCAGCAATTTCCAGCGTCGCAAAATCGTTCTCAAGAGCAGACCGCTGGACCTGAAATTCAGTTGAAAAATGGCCTACGCTCGGGTGAGGACCAGAATCAGCGCGCACCTCGCCCGCTACAACCATAAATCCAAACGCGAATACGGAAGACACAGTCGCCAGAATTCGACAGGTATTCAACCGCATCGTTAGTATTTTGTTGAAATTCAAGTTACTTAACGCCTTCACTGTCGCTTGCCGAAACTCTTAATCGAGCCAATCTTCTTTCGCGGATATTCTCACAACACCGAATTCAGGAAAAGCCCCAATTGCCATTACACATAAATTGCCCGATATGCATGCCTGCATTCCCGACGTCTCCCGCTATCTGACGCAAAAAAAACCAACACGCTCAATACCTGTTTTCCGGTATGCACAGCCAACTTTCCCCGGATCCGCCAACTCTATTACTGGCAATAGTGCCGCATCATGGTTACCAAATTGTTACTTCCTGTGTTGCAAAAATCACACACGCAGCCCTAATGATCAATAGAATTCAACCGTACCAGAAAGAATCTCATGATTCCCCGTACGCTACGCATAGTGGCTTCAGTTAGTATTGGCAATTCAGGGCGTGCGTACTAATTTACTATCGGCGTCATAATGGGACTAGAACCGTCAACGCCGAAAGGTGCGCATAACAGAGTAAGCAGGTGCTTGTCTTTTAGTAGCGCTGAATCCTGACATTCAAACCGAGGTCTCTTTTGTAATGACCGGCAACACTGAAATCGCTTATCGAGTTTTGTTAGCGCGCCCTCGTGGGTTTTGTGCAGGCGTTGAACGGGCCATCGAAATTGTCGAGCGAGCGCTTACAAAGTACGGCCCGCCAGTCTATGTGCGTCATGAAATCGTTCACAACAGGCATGTTGTGGAAGCTCTCCGCGCCAAAGGTGCCATTTTCGTCGATGAAGTATCAGAGATTCCCGATGGAGCAATGACCGTATTTAGCGCACACGGGGTCTCGGAAGCTGTAGAAAATCATGCCCGGCAACGGGAACTCCCGGTCATTGATGCCACCTGCCCTTTGGTTTCGAAAGTCCATCGTGAAGGGCAAAACCATGTGGCCAAGGGACGCCAGGTCATCCTGATAGGCCATGCTGGTCACCCCGAAGTAGAAGGCACACAGGGACGGGTTCCGGGTGGTGTCCTATTGGTTACGCATGTGTCAGATGTTGAATCTCTGGATGTTCGCGACCCCAGTCACCTGGCCTATGTCACTCAAACTACGCTGAGTGTTGATGAAACGCGCGACATCATCAATGCCCTCAAGAAACGATTCCCCGCAATCAAAGGGCCAGATATCCGAGATATTTGTTACGCAACCCAAAATCGACAGAATGCAGTTCGCGAACTCGCCATAGCGTCTGATGTCATCATTGTCGTTGGTGCCAAAAACAGTTCCAATTCTAATCGACTACGCGACCTCGGGGCAGAATTGTCTGTTCCCAGTTATCTCGTCGATGATGCCAGTATGTTGAATCCGAAATGGCTGGCAGACGTTGAAACGATAGGAATTACGGCCGGCGCATCTGCTCCCGAAGAACTGGTCATGGGTTTGGTTGATCGCATTGGCGAGTTGGGACGCGTAAGTGTTGAAGAGATCAACGGGCCAACCGAAAACATCGTTTTCAAATTGCCGGAAGGACTCCAAGAAGTCGCGCAGTAGTCTTACTTTTGAGCACTTCTATAATGTGGAATTCGTTGCCAGCTGTGCCGCCCGCGCCCCGGAAAGTATGGCTCCCTCAATTGTTGCAGGCAGACCTGTGTCCGTCCAGTCTCCCGCCAAAAACAGATTTGACAGAGCTGTCTTGTTTTTTGGACGACGTGCGCAGGAAACCGGGTCATGAGATATGGTCGCCCGCTTTTCAGTAATAATTTTGTAAGGCCCCATTGCTGTATGTCCCATATCAAGTGCATTGCAGATTTCGAGCCATAGCTGAGATACCAACTCCCGTGACTGTACATATTCACGACAATCGACAGCGCTGATTGTAACAGACGCAACATCGCCACGAACAAATATCCAGTGCGCAAGCCCATTAATTAATCCGATAATAGTTAACTTGTCTGTTTTTCTGGGCAGAAGGAAGTGCGCATTGATGATCCCAAAATGTAACTCAGGTGCCGAAATCTCAGGCAACAGTGTTGTAGCAACCCAAGGCGGCACCGCCAAAATCACTTGATCACTCGGTTCGATCAACACCTGATCATTTACAAATATGAGGTTTCTGACCTGATGATTTTCTGAGTCAACTTCCTTCAGCCGAGCATTAAAACGAATATCACTGCCACGAGTCCTGAGATGCTTGAGAGCCGGATTTACAAAAACTTCACTGAGACTGCTTGCCGCAATTCGCGGCAAGCAGGTCGTCGCACCCCCTCGGAATGCTTGCCGGAACACCGCCCCCAACAGGTCCGCAGCCCCTGTGTCAGCCGGTGTGTTTAGAATAGCGACGGCAAGTGGTTCCCATAACCGGGCATACAGCGATGTCGCGCCCGATAACAATTGCGCGACAGTTTCTTCCGGCCCCGCTGACAACAGCCGCTTTGCCGCTAAAAACTCCCAAGGCTTAGTGCCTGGTGGCCTATTTTGTGCCGATAACAGCGGCCAGGGAAGCAACCTGTTTCCGGCATCAACACACCACCGATATGACGAGTTGCAATCCAGAAAAGAAAGGCGCGCACTATCTGGACCTGTAATCAAGCCCAGCGTCCCCATGCGGGTTAGGTATTGATGTATCCCCGTGTTTCCACTAAGAAACAAGTGGTTCCCATTGTCGATATGGCGGCCTAGTGCTGCGTCGAAATATGACCGGCAGCGACCACCGGCCTGGGAGGCAGCTTCGTACAATACAACTTTTCTGCCTTGCTCAGCGAGTGTGGTCGCGGCCGACAAACCGGCGAGACCAGCGCCAATTACATGTACCCTACCATCTGGATCGGATGACATATCCGTCACGAACTTTCACCATAGTCCAAAACGGGCAAACACCAGAAATCGTTCCAATGTACTTGGAGAGACAGTTTTACGTGGAACCAGCCATCCACGTGCGCGCAGCTTGACCAAAATCAACCAATATGCCTCAAGCATTAACACCAACGGTTTGCGGTTCTTCGGTTGAATACTGGCTAGAATGACTCGAGCTTCAGTAAACTGCTCAACTGCCATGTTCGCTAGTTTGTCACACACCCGACTCAATGCCGGGTGTTCGAGAACCAAAGAAGGTTCTGAATCCAATATGCCATTTTCACGTAACAACTTTGTCGGCAAATACAATCGGCCCCGCTCGCCATCTTCATCCAGATCACGAAGTATGTTCGTAAGTTGAAGAGCTTCGCCCATACATTTTGCCAAATGTACACCGTCGGGGGGATCGATATGAAGAATTTGAGTGATCATTCGTCCCACTGCACATGCAACACAATCCATATACAAACGCAATTCATCCATATCTTCTATGCAAACGGTGGTTTCCGAGTCGGTCAGCATACCGTTGATGATTGCGTCAAAATCGCGTTTGTCCAAATTAAATGGATCTATGATCTGTTGTAGAACACGACCGGTATCTGTTTCGGCCCTCTCATCGAAAACCCTTTCGATCTCCTGTCGCCATTCCTCCAGTTGCGCTTTTTTGATAGATATTGACGTCGTCTCATCCGCAATATCATCCACCTGGCGGCAGAAGGCATACACAGCGTACATGGCTTCCCGACGCTCGCTGTCCAGGCTCCGAATGGCCCAGAAGAATGACGATCCGGATTGGCGTGTTACAGCGCGCACGTGATCCCGGGCGTGCACATCCGCTATCCGGTCACTTAGTTCCGTCAGGGTACCCATACGTTCTCATATCCATTATTCCTGACAAAATACCCTTAACACCACACAACACCAGTTCTGGCTTCCGCAACACGACCCGTCTGGCCAACGGGTCTCTCATTCTGAGTTTCTTGCAAAGTGCGTCGGCGATTTTCAGGATTACTGAAGCTTCCATAGAAAGCCGCGTAGACAAAATTTTCCGCGATACGCCTTTTGCTTCGCCTAGCAATACGCCAGTTCCGTCCAGCGCGCGGTCAGTTATCTGACGCACGCCGGGAGAACACCTTGCTTCAGCAAAGTCATGATCAGTGACTCCAGCGTCACTAATCCAGTCAGTGGGCATATAGACGCGATCGAGTTGTCGATAATCATCTCCCATATCTTGCAAATGGTTGATGATCTGAAGAGCACTGCACAGGGCATCAGAGGATGCGTAATTATCGCGGCACCCATCATGCAAATCGATGAGGTATCGTCCCACCGGTGCAGCCGAAAGTCGACAGTATGCCAACAAGTCATTCCAGGACTCGTATCGTTGCTTTGTCGCATCCTGTTTGAAAGCTGCGACCAGTTCCATGCAATGTGTCACTGGAATTCTCGTTGCGACCAAGCTTTTGCGCATGGATACCGCTTTGTCATACCCCGGCTCCTCAATGTCATCATTGAGATGCCGTGCAAAACCGTCCAGGCGATCGATTTTTTCTTCAGCGCTCAATGTTGTGGAATCTGCAATGTCATCTATGGTTCTGGCGAATGCATAAAACGTTGCGATGTGTTGCCTCAAGCGCGCAGGAAGAAGCCACGATCCAACGGGAAAATTCTCATATGCAGCATTCTTTCCCGATGGTTGTTCAATCTCATCCCGTGTTAAATCAGGTAATGACACTATGGGTCCAACATGGGTTTTCTGATATTCAGCCTCATGTTCCAGAATCAGCAATGCTGACTCTGGAACGCAATTCTTCAAGAAATTTGTCCATGTCATCATCATTGTTTTTGATGGCCGAGGCAAACTGTGCACGTTGGGTTTGCCCCATGCTAACGCCTTCAACCATGATATCGATGACTTTGTAAGCATCGCCCTGCGCACGCACGCGCCAATCGAGTTTAATATTTTTATTAGTATCGGGGCGATCAAGCCGGGATGAAACTATGACGTCCTTGCCATTGCGGACATCAGACTTGGTAATTTTCAGGGTTTCACCATTGTACGTAGAAAATCGGTCAACATACGTTTCAACCAGCAGGTCCTCGAAAAGAACCAAAAATTCTTGCTGTTGATCACGTGATGCCTTTCGCCAAAATC
>JAJFID010000196.1 GCA_021775325.1 Rhodospirillales bacterium | reverse complement strand
GTCTACGCCAAACTGCTGGGCGAGAAGATGGCCGTCCATGGTGCCAAGTGCTGGTTGGTCAATACGGGCTGGTCCGGCGGTGGCTACGGCGTGGGTGATCGCATGAAGATTGCCTATACACGCGCCATGGTGAACGCGGCATTGGATGGCAGGCTGGAATCAGCAGGCTTTGATGCAGATCCCAATTTCGGGGTGCTTGTGCCCACGTCGTGCCCTGATGTGCCGGGCGATGTGCTGAATCCGCGTAACACCTGGACTGATGGGTCCGCGTATGATTCTCAGGCCCGAGACCTGACACAGAGGTTTGAGAAAAACTTCACCCAGTTCGAAAGCCATGTAACGGATGGAGTTAAGGCTGCGGCAATTCATGCGGCTGCCTGATCACTATCTGATTTGGATGATTTAGAAAGCTGTCCCGATTTGATGCCAAGTTTCTGGTTGGCTTTTTATCCGCGAATCTGTTTACCGCAGTGAGGGCATGACCCTAACCGTACTTTGGATTGATTGCGGGATTCTTTAATGATGGCGGCGGCTTGTTTTTTGCCAATTCCCAGTTCTTCCTGTTCGGCGTGAATATTCTCAATTTCAGTTTCGTCCAGTACACCGTCCGTCAGCGCGAAGTCAACGATGTCTCTGAATTGCCGGCGGCGCCGGTGCAGAGCGTCATTAAATCCTGACGCCAAGATACCGGCAGGTAACGCGACCATGCCGACGCTGACAATCCCGATGCCTGCTCCACACAATCGCCCGATGACGGTCACAGGAACAACATCACCATATCCGATTGTGGTCATGGTAATTACTGCCCACCACAAAGCCGCCGGGATGGTTCCAAAGGCAATGGGTTGTGCTTCGTGTTCGGCAAGATAGGCAATGTTTGCAGCGAGTATGATCAACATCATCAGGACGAACAGTGCAGCACTAATACTGGCGGCTTCTTCTTTCAGCACCTGTATCAACACGGTCATGGAGGTGGAATAGCGTGATAACCGGAATACCCGCAGCAATCGAAGAACCCGCAGGACCCGAAGATCCATCTGGAGAAAGAATCCCAGGAAGAATGGCAATATGACGATCAAGTCCAAAACTGCCATGGGCGTAAGCATATACCGGAGGCGACCGGAAAACGGCGTGCGGTGCTGTAACGCCAGTTGTTCTGGCGCTGACCATACGCGGAGCACGTATTCGATACTGAAGATGCAAACAGAACAGATTTCGAAAATCAGAAATGATTGCTCAAATTCAGCGTGAATGGATGGCACGGATTCAAGGATGACCGCGATGACATTCAGGGTTATCAACACGATCAATGATAAGTCTACAATTCGACCAATTGGAGTTTCAACCCGACCGGCTTCCAGTGTTTCATGCACATGCTGGCGTAGGCTTTTGTTCACGGTCGATGTCTCAGCCATGACGTAACCCACGCCAGGCACCAATGGCCAGCAGTGCCCATCCTGCCATCAGGCTCATGCCGCCAGCTGGTGCGGATCCGGTAAAGGGGATGTCGCTGTTCAGGCCAAAATAATACAGGGTACCCGAAAACAGGATGATACCCAGCGTGAATGCCACACCAGCCAAACGCACAAGTCCGGATCCGGTAGCACAAACCACCCAGGCGACGCCGATCAACGCCAATGCGTGCCACATCTGGTACTGCACCCCGATGTTGAAGCTGTCTACCAGATACTCCGGTTGCCCATCAAGGCCGTGCGCCCCATAGGCTCCCATCCCCACGGCCATAAAACCGTTCAAACCGGCCATGACGATCCAGCCCCGGGCGCGTTCCAGATTTCGCGGATTGCTACCTGCTGCGTCATCCATCGCTGGCTGCCTCCACCAGATGCTCAAACAACGCCAGATTTGGATCGCCGGGTGTTTTGAAAAACTCCGGGTGCCACTGCACAGCGATGGCAAATTTCTGTGACGGAATTTCCATGCCCTCAATGACGCCATCCGGTGCGACCGCGTTGATGACAGCACCATCCGGGATGGCTACGAGAGCCTCACGATGCGCCGTGTTAACGCCCATGGTTTCTGCGCCAACAATGGCGTGCAGGCGCGTACCAGCAGTGATTGCGACGTCGTGGGCGATTTCTTCCGCCGGTCTTTCGTTCAGATGATCAATAGGTGTCTCGATGACATCGTGCAGATCCCGATATAGCGTCGCACCCAGTGCCGCGCCCAGGACCTGCAGGCCCGCACAGATACCCAGCACGGGCATATCCCGGTCCAGAACAGCATTGGCGAAGTCTGTTTCAAAGGCAACACGCGGGTGAACTACCTCATTCGGTGCTGGCGTCTCGCCATAGTAGGGGCTGGGAAAGGGATAGAATCCGCCGGGAATAATGACGCCATCCAGCCGATCCAGATAATCCGCCATAAGACCACTTTGGTACGGCAGGGCGACCGGAACGCCACCGGCGATCTCGACTGCGTCGAAATAACCCTGCCGCAGAGCGTAATGCGGGCGGGATGAGAACGACCCTTCTGCTACGTAATCCAGAAGAATACCGATCAGGGGGCGGTCAGATACGGATGGGGGCATATCCGGTACCTCTTGTCATTAAGTCTCAAAATGGCGGCATCCGCCGTCAGCATTATGATATGACAATGCTTAATTATTGGTTCCCACCGTCACGCGCCACAAGGGAATGCTGGCATAAGCTGGTTAGTCTGGCCTATGGTTCCATCGTCGCGTAATGACGGAAGCCCGGTATTCATGAACCAGAATTCACACCACGAAAATTTTTCCCGGCTGACCGAGGTTATCGCGCCGGGCGGCCATATGGTTCATGTGTGGCCGTTGGAAGGGGGGGTATCTGCACAAGTCACTGCCATGGAGATTTCCGGGCCGGACGGTGTCACCCAGAAACTGGTTGTCCGCCAGCATGGCGACATAGACCGAAAAACAAACCCACAAGTTGCCCACGACGAATACAGGCTGCTGGAACTCCTGACCGCACTGGATATGCCAGTGCCAAAGCCTGTGTACGTAGATGATTCGGGTGAGATATTTTCCGAGCCATTTCTCGTCGTCACCTACATGGATGGCGATCCCAATTATGAGCCGGAGAACCAGGGTGCCTACCTCATGCAAATGGCCGGGTTACTGAGCCTGATTCACAAACTTGATGTTACCCGTGATGAATTGTCGTTCCTGCCGACTGTCGCAGACCTTGGAACGAAACTGATTGCCACAAGAGGTGGCAATGGTGTTGCCGCGCCCATTGATAATCTGGCGGCTATTCTATTGGCGCTGGATGGAAACTGGCCGCCCGCACAAGTCAATC
>JAJFID010000195.1 GCA_021775325.1 Rhodospirillales bacterium | reverse complement strand
CAGTGGTACGACGATTAACACGCCCAGCATGCTTGCAGTTGAGGATGCCCTGGATGGGTTAAAGTGGGCGCACTCAGTTGGTGGGCTGGGCGGACTGATCGAACGCAGTGATAGAAATGCTGGTGCGTTGGATGCCTGGGTGTTGCAAACGCCCTGGATCGACTATCTGGCCCGTGTTCCGGAGACAAGATCAAACACATCGGTATGCCTGTCCATCGTTGACGATAGATTTACTGATATGCCAATAGAGCAGCAAAGGGGCCTCATCAAGAGAATGGTTCGCATTCTTGATGAGGAAGATGCGGGGTATGATCTGGGTGCATACTCCGCTGCCCCGCCGGGATTGAGAATCTGGACTGGTGCCACTATTGAGGTTGCTGATCTCGAGGCTTTGTTTCCATGGCTCGACTGGGCATACACAAACGCGTTTGAATAGTATCACCTGCATTTCTTGCGAAATTTCAGTACAATTTATGAATGGAGTGGACCCGATGGCGAGAGTCCTGATTTCAGATAAAATGAGCCCTCTGGCGGCAGCGTGTTTTGAACGCCGTGGCGTGGACGTAGATGTCAAAACCGGATTAACTCCGCAGGAATTGATCGATTGCATTGGCAAGTATGATGGTCTTGCCATTCGTTCAGCCACGAAAGTCACGCAGGATATCCTGGTGGCAGCAGGAAAATTAAAAGTTGTCGGTCGCGCGGGCATCGGTGTCGACAACGTGGATGTGGCGGCGGCGACGGCTGGCGGCGTGGTAGTCATGAACACGCCGTTTGGCAACGCGATTACCACAGCAGAACATGCCATATCCATGATGCTGGCGCTGGCACGACAAATTCCACAGGCCAACCAATCCACCCATGCGGGGAAATGGGAGAAATCCCGTTTCATGGGTGTGGAACTTATGAACAAGGTTCTTGGTGTTATCGGGTGCGGCAATATCGGCAGTATCGTCGCCGACCGCGCTCAGGGGCTGAAGATGCGAGTGATGGCATACGACCCTTTCCTGACGCCAGAACGGGCTCAGGAACTGGGTGTAGAAAAATGCGAGCTGGATCGGCTGCTTTCTGCTGCCGATTTCATCAGCCTTCATACACCCATGACAGATGCAACGCGGGGCATCATCAACACCGATACATTATCCAAGACCAAACAGGGAGTTCGTATCGTCAATTGCGCCCGCGGCGGTCTGGTTGTGGAAGCCGATATCAAAGTTGCGCTTGAGTCTGGCCATGTGGCCGGTGCGGCATTTGATGTGTTTTCCGAAGAACCAGCCACCGATAACCCTCTGTTCGGCATGGAAAATGTCATTGCCACGCCTCATCTGGGGGCATCCACTAGCGAGGCGCAGGAAAATGTAGCCCTGCAGGTGGCAGAACAAATGGCCGATTTTCTGCTCAACGGTGCGGTCGCCAATTCATTGAATATGCCCGCAGTATCTGCGGAAGAGGCTCCGCGTTTGAAACCGTATATGGCGCTGGTTGAACAAATGGGTGCATTTGCCGGGCAGGCATCGCGTTCCGCTATTTCACAAATTGATATTTGCTATGAGGGCGATGCCGCCGAACTCAATCACAAGCCGTTGACAGCGGTGGTTCTGAAAGGCCTGCTTGGTCCGCTGATGGAGGGGGTGAACATGGTGAACGCCCCGGTGATTGCCCATAACCGGGGTATCAGTATCCGCGAGGGCACATCGGACAATGCCGGTGAGTACCATACACGTGTGGTATTGAGCATTACGACTGAAAATCAGACCCGTGCCATAGCCGGAACTCTGTTCAACAAGGAACCCCGAATCGTCACGATCAAGGGTATTCACATTGACGCAAAACTGGGTGCCAACATGCTCTACATTACCAATCATGATAAACCGGGATTGATCGGCGCGTTGGGGACCACGTTGGGTGATGCTGGTATCAATATTGCCACGTTCAATCTGGGGCGAGCGGAGGAGGGTGGTGACGCCATCGCACTGATTGAAATTGATGAAACACCGTCAAAAGAGGTTATCCGGTCGATTCTGGACCTGGAGCACGTGGTTCACGTGGTACCGTTACGGTTTTGAGTTTTCCGTGCCGATCAGATCAATTTCGTAGGGCGTATTCACGTAAACGTAGTTCAGCCAGTTGCCGAATAACAGGTGCGCGTTGGCCCGCCATGTATTTACAGGTGCGGCGCCCGGGTCGCTGTTTGGGTAATAGTATTTGGGCATGCTGATTTCGTCGCCCTTGTCCACATCCCGCTTATACTCGTCACCAAGAGTGTTTGAGTCATACTCCAGGTGATTGAACATGTGGACGTGATGTAATTTCTTGTCGTGAATAAGGCACAACCCCGCTTCGTCAGACTCGGCGACGATCTCCAGATGGGGAAACGGGTCGAAGTCTTCCCGGCGATTTTCCGTATGGCGGGATACAGGGATAGGCATCTCGTCGTTCATGCCGCGCATGAGCAGTGAGGTATGGTCCAGGACACGGTGATTAAATATGCCAAATCTTTTTTCCGGCAACATATATTTCGGAATGTCATAGAAATGATAAAGCGCCGCCTGAGCGCCCCAACATAAAGTAAACAGGCTATGCACATTGGTCTGTGACCA
>JAJFID010000194.1 GCA_021775325.1 Rhodospirillales bacterium | reverse complement strand
TCCAGGTCTATGATCGGGTGGTTCAGCACGCGGGCATTAGCACACTGGGTGGGCTGGTCGTTGGCATGGGGCTGATTGTGGTGTTTGACTACATTCTGCGAAACTCGCGATCCCGCATCATGCAGACCGTGGCATTGCGCGTTGATGCAGAGGTCGGGCGTGCCGTATTTGAGAAGTTCACCTCCCTACCCCTCAACGTTTTGGAATCCCGTGCCGCCAATCACTGGCAGGCCATGTTCCGGGATGTGGATACTGTACGAAACACGTTGTCAGGTGCATCAGCGATACTGATCTGTGATCTACCATTCGCCATTCTGTTTTTCGGGCTTATTGCTGTTATCGCGACTCCTATAATCTGGGTGTTGGCAATCATCATCCCCGTGTTTTTGCTGATAACCTATCGGGCTGGCAAAACGACAGGCAACGCCAACTCGCAGGAAGCATCGACGTCCAGGGATCGCGACAGTCTGATTGCCGAGATGATCAATGGTCGCGCAACCATCAAGGCTCTGGCTTTGGAAGGCTCCATGCGCCCCATGTGGGAAGAGCGTCACGCGACAAATATTGAGCGCGCTATTTTTCGGGGCGGTCGTACGGATTTGTACTCTAATCTGGGCCAATCCCTGACTACCGTGACGACCATTGCCATGACGTCGTTTGGTGCCTTGATGATCATCAGCCAGGACCTGACTATGGGGGCACTGATTGCATCCAACATGTTGATGGGGCGCCTGTTGGGCCCACTCAATCAACTGGTTGCCCAGTGGCGAACCTACAGCAGTTATCAGCAGGCAGTTGGCAGACTGGGCGAAATGTTTGCCATCGAAAGCGAACGTCTGGTTAGTGACGTTGAAATGTCAAAACCCAAGGGGCGGATTGAATGCTCAAACCTGACGTTTGCCTATGCAGAAGGCCTGCCACCCGTATGCGACAACGTTACCGTATCGTTTGAGGACGGCGGTATTCACGCACTCGTGGGTCGCAATGGCAGTGGGAAAACCACGTTGCTAAAAATGATTCAGGGGCTGTACCGGCCCAGCAATGGCCGGGTTTTGCTGGATGGTGCTGATATTGCGCAGTTTACACGGGCGCAACTGGCTCGGTGGATGGGTTACGTTCCGCAAGAGAGCACGCTTTTCGCGGGTACTGTACGGGAGAACATAACTCATCGTTTCCCGGAAGCCACCGATGCAGAGATTATTGAGGCCTCAAAGGCCGCTGGTGTACACGAATTTATTATTGATCTTCCCGATGGGTACGGTGCGGACATTGGTGAGGCCGGTCGGCGCCTTTCCGGTGGACAACGGCAGCGCATTGCCATTGCCCGCGCATTGATCGGTAATCCGTCTGTTCTCCTGCTTGATGAGCCATCCAGTAGCCTCGATCGTCATGCGGAACAGGAGCTTCGTGAAACTCTGCGCGAGTTGTCTCGCGAACACACGATCATTATCGTCACTCATAGCCCTATCCTGCTTGCGGCCTGCGACAATCTGGTTGCGCTGGATAAAGGAAAAGTGGCGCTTGCAGGTTCTTCGAAGGATATTTTGCCGAGGCTGTTTGGTGGCGCGATGCCAACCCCGCCTTCTTCAGAACCCGCCAATCCCGCCCCATCCTCTGCACCGGCGGTGGACAAGAACGTAGCGGTGATTGAAGCAAGCGAAACGCCGCCCGCAGCACCTTTACCTCAATCCAAGGCCCAGGCACCATCCGCAAAACCAACTGACCAGAAGCCAGCACCAGAACAGACTGTTGCATCAGCTCCGGAGAAAAAATCAACAATAGGAACTGAAGACAAGCCGAAGCCGCCACTCGCCCGACCAGCGTTGGCCGGAAAGCCACCTGAACCGACAAATGACACAGCGTCCTCTTTTGCGGCACCGCAGGCACAGAAATCGCCGGAAAAGCAGGTAGGGAGCGATAGTAAACCAAATCCAGTACCCGCAAAGCCCGATACCGAGAAAACTAAACCTGCTGCTAAACAGGTTGAAAAAAGTGTGGAAAAGGCTGCCGCCAAACCGGCTTCCAAATCTGGAATCAAACCGCTGGGCAAGTCAGCGAAGCCGAAAACGGCCGCACAGCCCGCGCCAGATTCTGCGCGGGAGGAACGAAAGACCGGGGCCACAGATAGCGCCGCAAAGCCAGAAGGTGCGAAGCCCGTTCCGGTAACTGAAGAGGTCAAAAACAAGCCGGCGGATCCGGTCGAAAATAAGAATGCTGTAGGGCGCATTACGCCGGTGAAAAAAGAAGTGCCAGTTGAGCGCCAGACAGATTTCGAAAAGCCCGCAAAACCTGAAGAGTCTCCTGGTGACGGAATAGAGAAGAAATCACCACTTCATCATCACAGAAAAGGCGATGATGATCCTTATGCAGATGCTATACTATCGCTCACGCGAGATCGGGATAATCCGGCTCCGTAACCGGTTTATGAGACAAATTGTATGATGTTGGAACTGGACAGATCGTGGCCATAGCCGAAACCACAACAGGCGCGCAATCGCCTCTGGACGGATTACTGGCAAGCCATCCTCTGCCAACGTGGCGAATACTTGCATGGCCAGTCATCGTGCTGCTTATGGTTGGATTGACGTGGGCCTATTTTGCGGAATTGGAAGAGTTTGCCGTAGTCGAGGGTGAGGTTGTTCCGCAGGGCAAGGTCAAGACCGTACAACATCTGGAAGGTGGCATCGTTGAGGAAATCTTTGTTCGCGACGGAGACACGGTTTCCGAGGGCGACCCCCTGATAAATCTGGACCTGGGATCCGGTGGCACCAATATCGAAGAACTGCAGGTTCGCGTTGACAATGCACTGCTGGTCAACGCCCGCCTTAACGCAGAAGCGACAGGTGACATTCTTGAGTTTCCGGCCGATGTTGCGGAACGCCGACCAAGCATGGTGGTGACACAACGTCAGACTTATGAAGCACGCATCAGTGAGTTGGAATCATCGCTGGGAATCCTTCGTGATCAGGTCCGACAGAAAGAACTGGAAGTCGACGAATTGATGGCCCAGCAAAATGCCATTGCGACGAATTCGAGGTTAGCCCAGGAACGGTTGCAGTTGTCAGCATCCCTGCTGCAGGAAGGGCTGACTGCGCGTATGGAGCACCTCGAACTGGAAGCCGAAGTCCAAAGTCTTGAGGGCGAGTTGAACAGTATCAATCAGTCGATCCCCCGCGCCCAATCAGGTGTTGAAGAAGCGCAGGGCCGTATCGAGGAAGCCGAGGCGCGATTTCGTCGCGAGGCCAAGGAAGAGTTGAGCGAAAACGAGCAGAGCATGGACCGGGTTCAGGAACTTCTGGACCAGGCCAATCAACAGGGCGTTCGGGCGGAAATCAAGAGTCCGGCTGACGGAATCGTTCAAAACATGATCAACAATACAATTGGCGGCGTCGTCAGGCCAGGTGAGATTATCCTGGAGATTGTCCCTACCGGCGATGCGTTGGTGATTGAGGCTCGCCTCAATCCCACTGATCGTGGTTATGTAGAACTTGGTCAGGCCGCTTTAGTGAAGATTTCGACTTACGACTTTGCCCGATATGGTGGCTTGGATGGCAAGGTGATTTCCGTGGCCCCGGACTCCAGTACCGATGAGGATGGCGAGCCGTATTTCACGGTAATCGTCGAAACGGACCGGAGTTACATCGGTTCGTCGGAGGGCGAACTACCGATAACGCCGGGGATGCAAGCTACCGTCGATATCAAGACTGGAACACGGTCCGTCGTCGAGTATCTGATAAAACCGGTTTTGAAACTGCAACATGAAGCATTCAGGGAAAGATAACGCGGATTGATTTTCCGTTTACCCAAAAAAGCTCAATCTTTTAAGGCTTTTGCAATACATCTCCCATTAACTATACTTGGAATAACCGAATCGGTTTGTCGTAACTCGCTGGTCTTGGGGACTGGAAACTGATCCGAGGGGTTAGAATAATACATGTCCATTACGACCATTGTTGCCCTGCTTGGGGCAATGGCTCTGTTTCTCGGGTCAATTGTAATAAGCACGGACAATTATTTCATATTCGTTAGCCTTTCCAGCTTTGTGATGGTTGTGGGCGGAACGCTGGCTGCGACTTTCATCTCGTATGAACCCCGATATGTTTTTCTTTCGCTGAGGTTAATTTACAAAATCTTTTTCTCACCCAAAATTGGACGCAATGTCCTCAAAACCGAGGTTGGGCGAATTATCAAGTGGGCCTACACAGTGCAGAAAAAAGGCCTGCCGGCGCTGGAATCCGAAACCAAGAAAGCAGTCAAGGGGGATCGATTCCTGAAGTTTGGTATCGACATGGTTGTCAGTGGATACACGGGTGACGAAGTGCGCGCCATGCTTCTGAACACGGTCAATACTACTTATGGTCGGAATACGGTCCAGGTAAATATTCTAAAGAACATGGCTGCTGCTGCGCCTGCGTTTGGCATGGTTGGAACATTGGTGGGGTTGATTATCATGTTGGACAGTATGGGCGGCGACCCGAAAAGCCTGGGTGCGGGGCTCGCTGTTGCTTTGTTGACAACGCTGTATGGTGTGCTCTTTGCCAGACTCATTCTGACGCCTGTGGCTGACAAGGTACAGCAACGCGAACAGATCGTCAGATTTAGAAACGTATTGCTGGCAGAGGGCATGTCTTTGCTGGCTGATCGAAAAAACCCGCGATTCATTCAGGATTCCATGAACAGCTTTCTCGACCCCGCGATTCACTTCAATATCGACAAGATGAAGAAGTAAGACCTATATCATTGTCGGAGTAAGGGCAGGACGAACAAATGGCCGACGACGGTTTTGAACCACCGGATGAAAGCTGGATG
>JAJFID010000193.1 GCA_021775325.1 Rhodospirillales bacterium | reverse complement strand
CTGCGCCCAGCTTTTGCAGATACAGCGTTTCCAGATCAACGAGATGAACGAACGGCCCTGTAATGTACATGAGGGGTTCACCGGCTCCGGCCCATTCACCTTCCTCATAATTCAGTTCAATCTTGATTTCCGCCCCACGAGCCTCGGCAGCTCTATGGATCCAGTCCACCATAATCCGTGGTGTAAACAGGACCGGGCGTCGCATGAACACGGCATAAGTGACCGGAATATCGCCGAACTTTTCGACAATTTTTCGCGTTTTCAGAAAATAGCTATCGGACCAGCCATCAATGAACTCGTCCATGTCTTTTCCATTGCCATGTTTACTGAGGTCTTGGTGCTCTTGTTCACTCATTACATTTCAAGCCCGGCATCTGGATCAGGTGACAAGCCGGCCGTCAGGTATTCCTGGCGGCCGGGAATTGTCAGGATTGAGCGGCGATTCTTTGTGGTTCGGTGCCGCGATTTTCCTTCAAAATTTCCGCCAACAGGAATGCCAGTTCCAGAGACTGCTTGGCATTCAGCCGAGGGTCGCAATGCGTATGATACCGATCCTGCAGGTTGGCATCCGAGATGGCCTGTGCGCCACCGGTGCACTCGGTCACGTCCTGGCCCGTCATTTCGAAATGGACACCACCCGCATAGGTTCCCTCTGCGTCGTGAACATTGAAGAAGCCTCTGACTTCGCTGAGGATCCGGTCAAACGGACGGGTTTTGTATCCAGAATCAGCTTTGATGGTATTTCCATGCATAGGATCGCAAACCCACACGATCTTGCGACCTTCATTTTTGACGCGCCTGACCAGTTTCGGCAGGCCGTCTTCAACACCGTCGGCACCCATCCGGGAAATGATCGTCAAGCGCCCCGCTTCGTTTGTGGGATTAAGCGTGTCGATCAGCCGCATCATGTCGTCAGGATCAAGCGTTGGCCCCGCTTTGAAGGCGATTGGATTTGAAATGCCACGCATGAACTCAACATGCCCATGGTCTAGCTGACGTGTTCTGTCGCCAATCCAGACCATATGGGCTGAGGTGTCATACCAGTCACCAGACGTGGAATCGATACGCGTCATGGACTCTTCATAATTCAGCAAGAGGCCTTCATGTGCCGTATAGAATTCGGTTTCATGGATCTGAGGCGCATTTTCCGACGTCAGTCCACACGCCGCCATGAACGCAAGGGTTTCATCCAGCCGATTGGCCAGATCCTGGTACCGGTGACCCAGGGCGCTGTCTTCAACAAAACCCAGGTTCCACTGATGGACTTTATGCAGATCCGCGTAACCGCCTTGCGCAAAAGCCCGTAGCAGGTTCAGCGTTGATGCGGATTGATTGTAGACGCGCAACAGACGCTCCGGGTCCGGAACTCTTTCCGCTTCGGTGAAAGCCATGCCGTTGACCATGTCACCGCGGTAACTTGGCAGTTCCACACCGTCAATAGTTTCGATATTGGACGAGCGGGGCTTGGCAAATTGGCCGGCCATACGACCAACTTTGACGACAGGGCACGCCGCGCCAAAGGTCAAAACGACCGCCATCTGCAGCAACACCCGGAAGGTGTCGCGAATATTATCAGGATGGAATTCGGCAAAACTCTCAGCGCAGTCTCCACCCTGCAGCAGAAAAGCATTACCCTCCGCGACTTGGGCCAGTGAGCGTTTTAGCTGGCGCGCTTCGCCGGCAAACACCAGCGGTGGGAATTTGCCAAGCTGTTGCTCAACATCTTCAACCACTGACTGAACCGGGTAATCAGGCATCTGTGCAACTGGCAAACCGCGCCAGCTATCAGGCGACCATTTATTGGCCATTGTTCCGTCCTTTATTCAATTCTCGTCCCAGGTATCGACCAAATTCCAGGTGGGCGGCCGATAGAGGCAACGGATATACGCCCACACGACCGGTTTTTCCAGTCATTTAGGCCCATATTTTAATTGTTGACGAGTCTGGAACACGTAGTGTCCTAAATGCGCTATCATGATATGATAGGGGGAAGCATAAACGCGCCGAAAATGAATATTGGCCCGGGGAGATAATACGATGATGATATTTCCAGATATTGAGCTGATGGATGGCAAGTGTGTCAGCCTGACCCGCGGTGAGTTATCCGATCCCGTATACTATGATGTTGACCCGGTCGAGAAAGCCAAGGCGTTCGCGGCATCAGGCGCACAATGGATTCATGTCGTGGATCTGGACGGGGTCAAACAGGGCGGACGGCACAACGCCGATATCATTACCTCGATCATTGATACGGTCGAAATACCGGTCCAGGTGGCTGGTGGAATTCGAACCATGGCTTCCATCGAATGGTGGATTGATAACGGGGCTACACGTGTGGTGCTTGGTACTGCGGCGATCATGGACCGTCGCCTGGTTGTTGAGGCATGCGCGCAGTTTCCGGGTCAGATCGCGGTCAGCGTAGATGAGCGCGGTGGTTCGGTCATGATTGAGGGTTGGCGCGAAGCGGCGACTGTTTCTGCCCTTGAGGTAGCGCGACAGTTACAGGATACCGGGGTCAGCGCCATTATCTATACGGATATCGATCGCAACGATGATCTGCCAGACAGCAGTTTCGCAAAAACGACCGAAATGGCACGCCAGTTGAGTGTACCCGTAATATCCAGCGGTACCGTCAAATCGCTGGATGATCTGTCCACGCTAAAATACCTGCCAAATATCTCCGGTTCTGTCGTTGGACGGGCGTTGTTTGATGAGGTGTTTACGCTGGATGAGGCCATTGCTCTCTGCCTTTAGGGATGCGGTGACTCGGATTGCCGTCCGCAACCCGCTCCACCCGGTTGGAAATCGGGGATAAGTGGTTTATACGGGCTCATGGACTACACAGGGTTAACCCATGGGCCGTAATTCAGGGAAAGTGCCGGTATCCTTACTGGCTGACGCCATGCGCGCAATGCAGGCCGGAAATGTTTCGGCGGCAGGAAAACTTGCGAAAAAGCACATCAGCAAAAACCCTCGGGATGCAAACGCACTGCATTTGTTGGGCATTATCGCCTATCAGCAGGGCGAACCCGGTAGCGCGGCAGATTACATAGGCAAAGCGATAGCGGCAGGTTCCGAAAATCCGTCTCATTTCGCAAATTGGGGCCTTGCGTTAAAGTCTGCAGGCCGATTGCGGGATGCGCTTGAAGCCTACGACAAGTCTATCAAACTGGACCCCACTGCGGCGGCTGTATGGAATGATCGCGGCAATACACTGTCATCAATGGGGGATTTTCTGTCTGCTGAAGACTCGTTCCGGCAATCCCTGCGACTGAATGCAGGTGATGCAAAAACCCATGCGAATTTGGGCGGGGTTCTATTGTCGCTCGGGCATCTGGATGAAGCCAATAAGGCCTATCGAAAATCAATTGAGCTAAAGCCGGACCTTGCCGCAGCGCGCAATGGATTGGGAAACGTTCTGGCGCGTTCTGGCGATACGGATGGTGCCATTGCCGCATTCGAAGTTGCAATTGAACTGGACAATGCTTTCAGCGAGGCCCTGGCCAATCTGGCGTCTCTTTATGAGGAACTCAGTCGCCTGGATGACGCCCGCGAAATGGCGACTCAGGCGATTGCCGCTCAGCCTGGGAATGCGCACGCGGCACTTGTGTTGGCGAAATGTGAAAGACGGGACGGTAACTTCGAAGCAGGCATTGCGCACCTTGAACGGCTGAAAGTCGATTCCCTGCCCGATGCATTGTCGCGCGATCTGTCGTTTGAGCAGTCCAGGCTATACGACAGAGTAGGGGACGCATCAAAGGCATTTGCGGCCATGACACTGGGGAATACAAAGGCGCTGTCCGCAGAAGGGGTAGACGAGAAACTGGGTGACAAATTCCTGGATACCGTCGCTGGTTTGCGCGCGTGGTCTCCAGGCTCAACCGCCCGCTATGAAACTCAAGATGGTGAACTGGACCCGGTTTTTCTGTTGGGGTTCCCTCGTTCCGGTACAACGCTATTGGGTCAGATTCTGGACTCGCACAGCAGCCTTGCCATGATTGAAGAACGCCCTGTGCTCGATACAGTTATCTCCAAGGTTCGTGACGATTTCGGTGGTTATCCGTATGGGATTGATAAACTGTCTGCTGATGACATTACACGCCTGCGTGCGATGTACTTCGGTCTTGCAGATCAAGAGGTCGAGCGTTCAGCCAAACAACGGATTGTTGACAAGTTTCCACTTCACCTCATTAACGTCGGTCTTATCCAGACCCTGTTTCCGGCCAGCCGAATTGTCCTGGCGGTTCGGCATCCCTGTGATGTGGTGTTGAGTTGTTTCATGCAGAATTTTCGTCCCAATGCTGCCATGGCAAATTTTTTCTCAACAGCTCGCGGCGCGACGGCATACGACGCGGTTATGGACCTGTGGGTTCACACCACCAAGTTCAGCCCGTTGGATATCCATTCCATTCGATATGAAGACGTTGTCTCGGATTTTGACCAAAGCATCCATGACCTGCTGGCGTTTCTGGATTTACCGTGGGAGGAGGACGTTCGTGATTACGCAAAAAGAGCGCGTAGTCGTGGGCGCATCGACACCCCCAGTTACCACCAGGTAACCGAAGCCATTTACACACGCGCACGGTACCGATGGCGGACCTACGAGAATGAGCTGGCACCTGTTATGACGACTTTGGCACCGTGGATATCTCGATTTGGTTATGATGATGAGGATGATGATCCGGAGTGAACAAGGAGGGTGAAAATCCTAATTTCCTAATCGAAGCACATGTATACGAGTACTTCGTTGATCTCACCATTTCGCCTGAGCGGCATTTTGACTTCATGCCACTTCTTGTAACCACGGTCCTGCCAGTCTAGTGACCCGCTGTCAGAAACGTGGCGGTGGTTTTGCATTATTTCCAGATTGATTTGATAGATTGATTCATAACCTTTCTCGAATCCGGATTGTGAGAGCAAGCGACCCGTCCAGTCTTCGCCGTAACTTGCGGCTACCTCAGTGCCAAAAAAGACGATACGAAAGTCTGCAATTTCAGGCTCGTGCCGATATATGATCAGGTTTTTCCAGTACACCATAAAGGGCTCAGATGTCAGGTCGGTAAAGCTTGCTATGCCGTCGGTCGACAATGCTTTCACCATGCCCGCGAATTCATCCAGCAATGGGTGTCCGGGCGGTGTCTGGGTGGGATCGTCCATTTCTCTATCTTTATTGAGTTGATGGTTGATTGACTGGATACTTAATGACCCGCACCTGAGATCATTACAGAAACAAAATTGGCAACAATTGCGACGTCATCGGAAAGTGGTAGTTCCAAAGTGGTGCCTGTTAGCGCGTCTTCTCACGCATGGTAACCAGCTCTTCGGCGGCCGTCGGGTGAATGCCCACTGTGCTGTCAAAATGGGCTTTTGTGGCACCGGCCTTCATGGCAACGGCGAAACCCTGTGCCATTTCCGGCGAATCCGGACCGACCAAATGTAACCCGATTACCCGGTCCGTTTCCTGTTCAACGATGAGTTTCATGAGTGCCTGTTCATCGCGCCCGGACAGCGTGTGTTTCATGGGTTTGAACCGCGACACATACACGTCGATGTCGCTCCGTTCCCGTGCCTGTTCTTCCGTCAATCCGACCGAACCGATAGGTGGATGGCTGAACACAGCGGACGGGATAAACTCATAATCCATGATACGGGGATTGTTGTTATATAATGAATGCGCCAGTGCCATGCCTTCGGCGATCGCTACGGGAGTCAGGTTAACCCGGTCCGTGACATCGCCCAGGGCGTAAATATTGGCGACATTTGTCTGATAGTGTTCATTCACAACAATGGCCGATTTCCGATCAAGCTCAATGCCCAGGTTCTCCAGCCCAAGGTCGGAAGTTTTGGGGCTGCGCCCGGTCGCATACATCACCAGGTCCGTCTCCAGGGTGCTGCCATCACCAAGTGTCAATGTGTAGCCGTCCGCAGATTTTTCAATTCCGTCAATGGTTGTGTCTGACAGGATGTTAACACCCCTCTTTGTCATCTCCTGTCGCAAATGGTCGCGCACATCTTCGTCAAAGCCCCGTAGTATGTTGGGTGCCCGGATTATCTCTGTGACCTCAACGCCAACACCGCTGAAAACACCGGCAAACTCCACGGCGATATAGCCGGCGCCAACAATAATCATGCGGCGAGGCAGTTCTTTCAGATCAAGGGCCTCGTTGGATGTAATGACATGCTCGATGCCAGGAATATCCGGCATGGAAGGCCAGCCCCCGGTGGCAATCAGAATTCGTTCTGCCGTGACAGTTTTCCCGTCCACGTCAACGGTATGGGCGTCTATCAACCTGCCACGCCCATTGATAAGTTCAACTCCGGCATTACCCAGCAGGGTATGATAGATGCCTTCCAGTCGCTCAAGCTCGACATCCTTTTTGTCAATCATGTGAGCCCAGTCCAGCCGCACTGTAGACGGGTCGACGCTCCAGCCGTAGGCACGGGCATCTTCGATTTCGTCATGGAAGCTCGATCCATAAACCAGCAGCTTTTTAGGGACGCATCCGCGCATAACACAGGTGCCGCCAACGCGCATGTCCTCGCACATGCCAACACGAGCACCAAAACTGGACGACATGCGCCCTGCACGCACGCCACCGGAGCCAGCTCCAATAACAAACAGATCGTAATCAAATTCACTCATTGTACGGTGCTCCTGAAAACCGAAACTCTGGTCTTGAAACTGACATGTGGTCATGGGCCGTCGTGTGTCAATGTTTCGGCTATCACATTCTTGTGGCCTTACACGTCAAGCAGGGGGGAGAGTACTTCCAAAGTATGTCCGCTGCCCCTGATTGTGTGTTCTCCCATTGACTTCCAGTCGTGAACGATCCCGTCGGCGAATTCTCGGGATACCAACACACGTCGGTCCAATTCTTTGGTCAGGGACTCCAATCTTGCTGTCGTATTTGCCGCAGGTCCGATGACCGTAAATTCAACTCGATTGGGAACACCAATATTTCCGTACATGATGTCTCCCACGTGCAGGCCAATTCCGTATCGAAATGGAGTCTGCCCGGCCTTTTCCCTGGTGAAATTATGCTGGTTGGCTCGCTCAGCGGCGGCAACTGCGGCTTTTAGCGCCCGTTCTCTGGCCTCCCGATCTGAGAAGCCATCAGCGCCTATCGGGAACATGGCCAGTGCTGCGTCACCGATAAATCTAAGCACTTCTCCACCATGTTCCATGACCGCACCAGCCATGGAATCGAAATAGTCATTGAGTAAATACAGGAACTCCTCGCGGGGCAACTGTTCCGCGAGCGATGTTGAATTCCGCAAATCAGAGAACCAGATAACGGCACGAATTGAATCGCCGTCGCCCAGTTTAATCTGACCGTTAAGGACCCGCCGACCAACCTGTTCGCCCAGGTAGGCATTGGCCACATTTTCTGCCAGACGCTCCCTGTTTGCCAATTTCGCGATCAGGGCGAATCGCGGAATCAACCGCTTCAATGTGGTGACATGCTCTTTGGAGAATCCGCCAGCCTGGCTGGTCGACCAGGATGACACCATGCCATCCTGTCTGGTAACAGGGCTGCGTGAATCGGAAAATGGTGACAGGAATGCCAGATAGTCAGTTATTCCATCCTCAGCCAACTCCTGCAACAGCGGGTATTTTGACCTGGGTCCTGGGTCAACAAGATCATATCGTGCGTAAAACTCTCCAGAGTCGACCAGAGCCTTCATCGGGCTTCGCTGCCAGTCTTCCTGATCAGCAGAACCATGCGAAAAAGCCTCAACACTGGTGCGCCCGTTATCCCGGCTCCAACGCAGTGAATATGCTTCCATCATAGGATGCAATGTTGTCATTGATGCGGATACTCGCGTCACCGGAATACCCATTCCCGACAATCGTTCACAAACCTCGGCAAACATCGGTTCATAATCTGACGCAAGCAGCGCCGATTCAATCATCCAGTCGCTAAGGGCCTGTACGTCGTCTTGTGTGGTCACCGGACTCAGATATCGCCCATGCACATGTATTTAATTTCGCAGAACTCTTCGATGCCGTACTTGGAGCCTTCACGACCTGTGCCGGACTCCTTGACGCCACCAAACGGTGCCACTTCGGTTGAAATGATGCCTGTGTTAATGCCGACAATGCCATATTCGAGAGCTTCTGCTGTGCGCCAGATACGACCGATGTCACGGCTATAAAAATAACAGGCCAGACCAAATTCCGTGTCATTTGACATGGCGATCACATCGGCATCATCCGTAAAACGGAACAAAGGAGCCAGCGGCCCAAAAGTTTCTTCGCGGGCAACAAGCATGTCCTGTGTGACATCGGACAGAATGGTTGGCTCAAAGAATGTGCCGCCCAGGTCATGGCGCTTGCCACCGCAAACAACCTTGGCGCCCTTGCTGACGGCGTCTTCAACATGCTCTTCGACCTTTTCCACGGCGGCCATATTGATCAGCGGCCCCTGCTGGGTATCGCCCTTAAGGCCATCACCGACAACCATCGCCCCGACAGCCTTGGCCAGCTTTTCAGCGAACTCGTCATAAACTTCATCCTGTACGTACAGGCGATTGGCACATACGCAGGTCTGGCCTGTGTTCCGGTACTTGGATGCCATAGCACCCGCGACCGCAGAATCGATGTCTGCATCGTTAAACACAATGAACGGGGCATTGCCACCAAGTTCCATGGACGTCTTTTTCACCGTATCGGCACACTGTTTCATCAGAATTTTGCCGATTTCGGTCGAGCCCGTGAAAGACAGTTTGCGGACGATGGGATTGGAGGTCATTTCACCACCAATAGCACCTGAAGCACCTGTAACGACGTTGAACACGCCCTTCGGAATGCCGGCCCGCTCACCCAGTTCTGCCAGCGCCAGCGCAGAATAGGGCGTGTCACTGGCGGGCTTGATGACAAACGGACATCCGGCGGCCAGTGCGGGGCCAGCTTTCCGGGTAATCATGGCAGATGGGAAATTCCATGGGGTTACAGCAGCAACAACCCCGATTGGTTCCTTGATCACCACAATTCGCTTGTCCAGCCCATGTTGCGGTATGGTGTCGCCGTAAAGGCGTTTGCCTTCTTCTGCGAACCATTCAATGAAGGATGCAGAATAGACGATCTCCCCCTTGGCCTCAGCCAATGGCTTGCCCTGTTCCGCCGTCATCAGAACCGCCAGATCGTCGGCGTTCTCAATCATCAGGTTGAACCAGTTGCGAAGAATGTTGGCGCGTTCCTTGGCTAACAAGGATCGCCATGCTCCCCACGATGCGTTAGCAGCTTCGATGGCCCGTTTTGTCTCGGCAGCGCCCATCTTTGGCACGGTTCCCAGTTGCTCGCCTGTTGCCGGATTGGACACTGGTTGGGTTTCACCGGAGTCGGCGTCGACCCATGCGCCATCAATGTAACACTGCTGACGAAAAAGGCTCTGATCCTTGAGTTCCATAATAGTATCCCTGGTTTCAATTGTGGCCCCACCACCCTTCAAGACAACCATTAGGGTATCGGGGCCGGATAAATCGTGTGTGATGACGGTTTTGGTACCCGCTCTAACGAGACGAATCAATCACCAAATCGGGGTATGGCCTTGTCAGCACTTGGCAGGCGCGTTATGCACTCGATCACGATGACCATACTGTAGGGTGAACGGTGGATCGAATGGGGAAACCCCTGGCGCCAATGCAACGAAACCAGCTTCTGCATAAGGCCTCAAATGCGCTTGGGCAGGGTGACGCGGGAACGGCTTTCAAGGCGGCTGCGCAGGTCGCAAAAAATGACACATCTGATATCGACGCTCTGATTATGTTGTCACAAGTTGCTCCGGGTGCGGGCAAAGTCAGGGAGGCTCTGCGCATTTTTGCGTCGGCGATGAAGTCCGGGTCGAACAACGAAGACACGTTGGTTTGTTGGGGTAATCTGAAGGCCGCTGCAGGTGATTTGCCAGGTGCCGAGGATGCCTTTCGGCGAGCTGGGCAAGTTGCGCCAGCGTCGGTTGGCCCCAGACTGAATCTTGCCAACATACTGGTACAGACAGGCAAATACGTCGAAGCAGTTTCGATCTTCAATTCACTGTTGGATGCGGGTGGCGGGTGGCAGGTCCAACTTGGATTGGCAAATGCCTCCATGATGGCGGGCGATTTACAGCAGGCGGAATCCGCGTTTCTCGCAACATTGAAATTTCAACCAAATCATGTCGGTGCCCACAACAACCTGGGTCGGATTTTCATGGAACGCGGTTTTCTCGACCGATCCGGTTTTCATCTGGAAAAAGCGATAAGCCTGCAGCCGAATAACACAAATGTCCTTCTTAACATCGCGAGTCTGAAACGTCGCCAGGGTGACGTCGATGACGCTATCGAAGTGATGCGACAGGTAATCTCACTGGACCCGCAGCTTGTTAACGCCTACGCCAATTTGTCGGACACTCTGGAAAGAGCGAACAGGCTGGATGAGGCCAGAGGCGCCGTCCAGGATGGCCTCTCGAAATTCCCAAATCATTTGGGCCTGTTGGTTCAGGCTGCAAAACTGGACCGTCGTTCCGGCAAGATCGATGATGCCATTAATCGTCTAAAAGACACTGGCGGTGTACAGAGCGACATCAAGAATACTGCTGCCCTGCATCAGGAACTGGGCGTGCTGTATGATAAAAAAGACCAAACCGCAAAGGCGTTCGAACACTTCACAGTGGCCAAGCATCATTTCTGCGAACTATCCCGGCAACTGGGCGTGGATCATGAGATGTTCTTCAACGAGGTGGCGGCTATGGACAGGTTTGTCCAGGACACGGATTTCAGGTCATTGCAACCGCTGAACACAGATGATGGTCGAAAGGATCCCTGTTTTTTGATTGGGTTCCTTCGATCCGGGACAACATTGCTTCACCAGATTCTGGATAGCCACACGGAGGTTACTGTTGTTGATGAAAAACCGGCAGCCATCGCTGCAATGGAAATCCTTGCCTCTGATCGGCGGGGATACCCCGATGGTATTGCCAGTATCGACGACTCGACGGCCCGCCGGGCCCGCAAGGCGTACTTTGAGACACTGGATTCGTATCTGCCGGTGGATTGCGGGCCAAATATCGTCGACAAGTTTCCGTTCAATTTGACACGGGCACCCTTATTATGGCGGCTGTTTCCAAATGCCAAATTCATCTTTGCGGTGCGTCACCCCATGGATGTTTGCCTGAGTTGTTTTATGCAGGCTTTCCAGCCCTCGGCAGCAACCAGCCCCTTTCTCAGTATGCCCGATACGGTGCGGGCCTACACCAGCCTTATGGATATGTGGCTGTCATTCGCGTCGAAAGTGGATATGGAGCTTACGAATATTCGATACGAGGATATGGTGGAAAATCAGGAGGCAGTATCGAGGCAACTGTTTGATTTTATTGGTGTTTCATGGGATGATAAGGTGATGAAATTCTATGAGCATGCCCAACAATCTGTTAGTGTTACCAATCCCAGCTATCATCAGGTCGTACAGCCAATTTACGCTGATGCCATGCAGCGCTGGCGGCGATATGACGCTCAGTTGACAGAATTTTATCCACAGATTGCCGCGTATCTGCCCGCGTTCAGGTATGATGAAGCTTGAGACGCCATCAACGCTTTATTAACCATAATGGATGCTAAGGCCTTAGAAACACTCGAAAAAACGAGTGTGATATTTTCGCCACACTCTGTGATATTTATCGCATTTCGGCGTTTTGTTTCCTTGAACTACGCAGGTGAATCATGGCCTTATGCTCTCACTGAAAGCACAGGTGTGCGGTCAGGCCCCGTGTTGTCGGGGAAATTAACTTTCCCGGTCCCGTCGGGGCTATAAGGAAAATTTGAGAGGGTAACTATGAAAAAGATTCTTCTTGGAACGACAGCTCTTGTTGCTGCCACCGCTGTTACAGCTGGTGCTGCAAAAGCTGATATGTCCGTAACCGGTTGGAATACCTTTGGTATTGGTATCGGTAATGTTGAAGCTGGTGGTACCGGTGGTACTGATCCTTCAGCCGGTAACCTGGACATCTACGAAAATGGCGAAATCTATTTCCACGGTGGTACGGAACTGGATAACGGCATGTCCGTTAGCTGGGACGTACAGCTGGAAACAGAAAATGGTAACGGCAACTTCATCGATGAGAACTATTTCACCATTGGTGGTGACTTCGGTACTGTAATCATCGGTCAGGAAAACCTTCCGAACTACAAGATGCACTATTCTGGTGGTTTCTGGGTCGGTAACGCTGGTCTTAGCTCCAACAGCTACACCCAGTTCTCCGGTTCTCCGGGCGGCATGTCCTACTTCCACTCCGGTTTCATGAATGATACCGCTCCTGTCGGCAACGATTCTGACATGATGTCGTATTACTCACCGCGCATGAGTGGTTTCCAGATCGGTGTTGGCTATATGCCGGATAGCGATCAGAACGATGCGGGTATCACCGATGCGACCGCTTCCGCCAATACGTTCGAGAACACGGTTTCTGTTGGTGCTAACTACACCACCGATATGGACGGCACATCAATCGCCGCTTCTCTCGGTTTCACGACCAGTGACGTAAACGGCACTGGTGCTAATACTGCTACTGACTCTGAAGTTGAAACCTTCCAGGCTGGCCTGAACGTCGGCTTTGGTGGTTTGACACTTGGCGTCAGCTACATGCAGCAGACCGATGATAACAATGTTCGTACCGGTGGTGACACCGAGAACATCCTTGCTGGTGTGAAGTATGCTGCTGGTCCGCATACGATTGGCCTGTCAGGTATCTGGTCTGAAGCAGAAGAAACTGTTGCTGATACCGATGATACCGAAGGTACAGCCTACCAGCTCGCCCATGACTATTCCCTGGGTGGTGGTGTAAGCCTTACTTCTTCTGTCACTTATCTTGACATTGATGACGAAGTTGGCGGCACATCTGATGCAGACGGCTTTGTTGGCATTGTTATGCTGAACGCTGGCTTCTAATTGAAGCATCAAATTACACACCTTGGTGTGTAGGGAAGGGAGCGGAATTTCCGCTCCCTTTCTTTTTGAGTTTTTCATGCTTGTTTGGTATGAGTTGATGGTTCGTTGATCACATCACTTAGGTAATGGTCACCCCGCTTTTGGGCTGTCCACAGGGGCTCGGTATGTCTGGAAATATGTGGATCGCGTCGTTTCCCAAGTCAGGAAATACGTGGACTCGTGCATTTCTGGCCAACTATCTGTTTGGCGGCAAGGCGCCCGTTTCCATCAATGACATGGATCAGCATTGTGCCAGCGATGCCGACGTGCGGTACTATGAACCCTTTCTCGACGGAGACGTCCAGACTCTGTCACCAAAAGAGGTTTACGCCGTCCGCCCGCAGGTTCATCGGTTTATGGCTGAAAAATCTGACTCCAGTGTCCTGGTGAAAATCCACAACCGGAAAGCAGATTTTCTTGGTGTTCCAACCATTACTCCCGATGTAACCGCGGGGGCGATTTACATCGTCCGAAACCCTCTGGATACCGTCATTTCATATGCCAATCACATCGGCGAAACGATCGATTTCGCCAGTGAAGCGATGGCGTCACATGATTTGGTTGGATCAGCGTCAAAAAACCTGATTCTTACGGATCTGGGTTCCTGGTCAGATCATGTCAGGACCTGGATAAGTGCCAAAGGTGTTTATATGATCATGGTTCACTATGAGGCGATGTTGAAAAACCCTGAAAAGACCTTTGAATCACTGGTTTCATTCCTTCGGGTACCGCTTGATAAGAAAAAACTGCACCGGGCTATCGAGTTTTCATCGTTTGATGCCCTGGCTGCCCAGGAGAAAGAACACGGTTTTCTGGAAACACCCCCCAACGCAACAGGAAATTTCTTTCGCAGCGGTAAAATGGGTGCGTGGCGAGACGTATTGAACAAGGACCAGGTGGAATTTAACATCCGGGCGCATGGTAATATGATGCGGCGGGTGGGTTATCTGGATGAGCGCGGAAAACCGACCGTATAATTTTTTACTCCCGGCGTGAGGGAAGTCTCCGGCGCGATGGCAAAAAAATCCTCGAGGCGCAAGAGCGGTAGCGTTGCTGCCGGAACGACAGAGACTGACACCGGAGGGCTGCTTTCGCGGGCCAGGCTCCTGTTCGATCAGCAAGATTATGTGGCGGTACGCGACCTTCTGAACGAGGCTGAGCCGGGGAATTCCGGTTATCTTGCTGCACGCCAGTTGATCGCGCGAACATATTTGCAGGATAGGGATAATCAGGCGTTCCTGCAGGAGAGCGAAAAACTCGCACGGGAGTTTCCCAACAACCCGCAATGCCACCACTTGTGTGGCATCGCCTATTTCCAACTGTACAAACTGGACACCGCGGAACAATCGTTTCGCAAAGCTTTGTCGTTGAACCCCGACGATCACCCGTCAGCAGAGAATCTTGGTATCGTACTTGACCGGAACGGATGGAAACGTGAGTCCTACACTCAACTGTACAAGACCTTGGACAAGACCGGGAAGCTGGGGCGTGCAGGTTTCATTGCACTAATTCGCAATGCTCTTCTGGTTGGTGACAAGAAAACAGCTTATGACGCAGTCCGTTTCGTTTTGAAGGGAGCCCCAAATGATCCCGAGGTGATACACCTGGAGGCCAGGGTTGCATTTGCCCATTACGACTTCGAGGGCGGCAAGCGACTGTTGAAGCGGGGACTCGCCCAACACCACAACAGTCCCGAACTGATTGTCGACAACGGCATTTATGCATTGTCCTCTGGCGATGTGGATAATGCGGCGAAATCATTTCGCCGGGCAATTCAGATTGATCCCAATCATTCATCTGCCCATTACACACTTGCCGACATGGGAGGCGGTGCATCCGATGCCATCACAGATGATCGGGAAGATCGGTTAGTGCAAATGCGTACAGCTATTCAGAGTCCGGAAGTCCCGTATATTGACAAAGCTGAGCTCGGGTTTTCTGCTGGCAAAGTCCTTGATTCGCTAAAGCGATATGATGAAGCTTTTGGTTTCTATGATGACGCAAATCGCCGGATTTGGGCGCGACTGCCGGTGCATACGTACCATGGCGATCAGGTTTTCCAGTTAACCAAGAGGGTTTTTGACAAACAAATTTTTTCGAACCTTGGGACGACCGACCCGGATGCGGGAGCCGGAATGGTCTTTCTCGTCGGTATGCCCAGGTCGGGGACCACTCTACTGGAGCAAATGTTATCTCGATTGCCCAAGGTCAAAGCCG
>JAJFID010000192.1 GCA_021775325.1 Rhodospirillales bacterium | reverse complement strand
GCATTGTGGTGGTCTTCTGGTGAGATTAATGATGAGACCTTTGTTGTAGGGATAAAATATTTAATCACTCAAGACATTCTAGTCATTCCTGCAACTGAATCTATTCATGATAATCCGGGGATTCCATCCTGGATTAAGGATAATGCAAGGTGGTGGGCAGCAGGTGAGATTAATGATGAGACATTTGTTTTAGCGATACAGTATTTGATTCAACAAGGGATTATCCTAGTCGACTAGATTATTATTTCCTAAGTTTGAATTTAAAAATTCAAATCTTGTATGAACGCTTTCAATGATTCTCAAAATTGAAATCACTCACATTGTAAGAAGTTCTGAGCTGAAGTTAAATAGAATTTTCATTTTGTTATTCTAATGAATAATCAAATAGTAATTCTATCGATTAGTTCCATAGCTGCAGTCATGATTCTTGCAGGGTTTGCTCCAGAAGCAGATGCTGCAGCATTCATGAAACTTGGCGACATCAAAGGAGAAGCAACAGACAATGAACACAAAGATTGGATAGTTATTGAATCCATGAGTTCGGCTATCTTTAGAGATGTACCAGATAAAGCAAAGGACACTAAAAGATCACGAGGAGATACAACTCTTGGTGATGTTGTAGTAGTCCGAGAACTGGACAAATCGAGTACGAAACTTGCAGAATCTACTGCTAATGGATTCTTTCATGAAGATGTAGAGATTCACTTTACTCGTTCAACTGAAGATGGAAGAGATCAGACATACCTAAAGTATGAACTAAAAAATGTCATAGTGACAAGCTATTCTTTCCATGGCAATGCTGCCGGTGATCCATTACCAACAGAAGAGGTAACACTAGGATATACTGAAGTCGAATGGACATACATTGTAATTGATCCAAAAACTGGTGAACCAAAAGGAGAAGTAAAAGGCAAGTATAACCCAGGCAAAGGAAGAGGATAACCTCTAACCTTTTTTTATTTTTCTAAACTAATTAAAAGAATCAATATTCCTATATTGACAAAATTACAACACCATTCATTGACTGTTAATCATCCTAAAATTATTGGAATCAATCTATTTGAAATAATTCAAACACTACACTCTAACAAAGAAAAACCCATGTATCTCAATCAACTATGTCAAATTATTCAGAGAGACTACAAAGATGTTAAAGTTGATGTGATGTATCTATCTAGTTTGAAGTATGCTCAATCTGATTTTATTGAAGATACTATTAATCAAAGAGTAGCCTCACTAACTCCAAAATCTACCGATGTAATGGATAGAGGGACACCTCCAAAAAACTATGATGAATTTATTGAAATGCTTGAAAATCCTGAAGATACTGGTATTTTTGAGAAGAAAAGCCTATTCAAAAGATTTGGATTTGGGAAATGATTCAATTCCAATACGCTTAAGTCAATTAAAATCCAAGTTATCAGACAATGGTGTTTGCTTTTAAATTTGCATTTTTGAAAAAGAAAAAAAATCAAATCATTGAAGATGATAAAAACAATCCCGACGATAAAGATTAGATTCTAAATCCTCTTAAGTGAAAGATGTACCATTTGCTAGTATGAACAAGTCTGATATTATTTCTGAAATTGAATACAGAGTAAGTAAATTAAAAAATTCTGATTACACTGGGACTACCATTGGAATTACTGACAAACCTAAAACCAAAAAAGACAAGCATGCCAATGATGGTAAATCTGTTCAGTACTGGAAAGACTGGTCTGCAAGTGAGAAAGACGGACTAGAAATTGAAGAGTATTTTCTTGCAAAGGGAATGAAGGGGGATAAAGGCAGTGGCGATTATTCTGGTTTTGTTTACATTTTTTAATTTAGACTATGAGATTTTGTTATACATCTAATTCTTTAGATTTCTTATAGCATTTTTTGGCCTCTTCAGTTTTGTCCAGTGAATCCAAAGTTAATCCTTTGTTGTTCCACGCATCTGCATCTTGAGGATCAATTTCTATTACTCTATCATAGCATGCTATAGCTTGTTCGTATTTGCCCAAAGAATTTAGTGCTAATCCTTTGTTGTACCACACCACCGTACTATTAGGATCAATTTCTATTGCTTTGTCATAACATTCGATTGCCTCATCGTATTTGCCCTGAGAATACAAAGTACCACCTCTGTTGCGCCATCCCCATACATCATTAGGATCAAACCCTGCACCGTTACTACTGCGAAAAATATCTTCACTGGAATATCTCTGAGTAGCACCGGCATGTCCGTATCTGTCATAGACTAGTTTCTTTTGTGGATTTGAAATAACAGAATATGCTTCTGAAATTTCTTTGAAATGTTCTTCAGAATCTTTGTACTGGTTTCTGTCTGGATGAAACTTTAATGCTAATTTTCTATACTGCTGCTTTACTTCTTGATGTGTTGATGTCTTTGTGACGCCTAGAACTTCATAATAATCACGTTTTGCACTCAAGGGAGTGAGATTTATTGTGGTAATTGTATAAATGATTGAATTTGAGGTTTGGTTTCTTTTAGATTGTATAACTATGCAGAACTAGGCAGTTTTGAAGAATTGGGAAATTGAGATATTTTGTAGAATACACGCTACACTAATACACAAATTTAGTGTTTTTAAAAATTATTCAATCAAAATTGCTGGCTTGAAAGGCCTTGCGTGTCTTGCTTTGCCCTTTGGATCATAAATGTCGCTATCTGTTTCTGAATATACTGTAATGTCAACGCCAAATTCCTTTTTACCGATACTTGATAGTTCAGATGATAAGAATTCTTTTTCATCAAAGCTTGAAGATTCAAGCTTCATTGATTTAATTTCTTCAGACTCTGAATGTAAATCCTTGATAGTTTTTTGTACAAAGTCTGGCATCTTTTTGGCATCTGTGGTTTCTGGATCTACAATTAACTCTTTCATTACTACTCCCATGTTGTTTTGTCCACCTACCATGATACCTAACATCTTGCGATAAATTTTCGTTTTTGTCTCATCTGAGTTTACATAGAGAACAATTTTTTTTGGAGTAATTTTTGTAACTTTGAGAATATTTGCAATATCATCTATCGTTGATTTGAGTAATACTTCAGCTTGAATGGCAGTAACATCAACATCATCTTTGGAATGTAAAGGCCATACTGATTTCGATACCTGACTATCATTTCCAAGCTTCTCCCATATTTCTTCAGCTATATGTGGTGCAAATGGAGACAACATCGCAACTCTTGCAGAATTTATCTTGTACAAAATCCCTGAAACATTATCTCGTCCTTTAGCTTCTACACGTTTGTTATACCAGCTCAAATCTGATTCAAATGAAAATAGTATATCGTGTAAGGCTTCACGTAATCTCATTTTTTCAACTGCTTCTGTAACTTCACCTATTAAGCTTTGAGTTTTAGATAAAATCCATTTATCTTCTGCTTGTAATTCAGAAATTGGCTCGTTTTTGAGCCTAGAGCACTCATCTAGTAGAGATGCAAGCTTGCTTTGAATTCCTGAAACTGATTCCATGTTAAAATCAGCATCCTGTAATAATTCAGCTGATGATATGATAGCCAACCTAATTGGGTCTGCACCATGGTCTCTAATTGCAGTTCGTAATGGGATGATATTTCCCATACTCTTTGACATTTTAGCACCATCCATCATTACACTTCCATTAACTACAATTTCTTGTGGCCATAATTTCTTCTCAAATATTGCAACGTGATTTAGGACAAAAAATGACAAATGGTTCTGCACTAAATCTCGTCCTGAATGTCTAGAGTCAACTGGATAAAAGTATTGAAATTCTTTTTTCATTGTATTGATAATATCTTCAGAAAGTTTGGAAGTACTAGCAGCTAGTGCAACATCTCCCTTATTTAATAAAACATAATCAAAGAACTCTCGAGTTAAATTCTCAGGTGTAACGGTTCCATCATTTACAAATCGTGAAATGGTATAGTATGCCATGTAAATTACACTATCAGACAATGACTCTACAATCCAGTCCTTATCCCATGGAAGTTTAGTTCCCAATCCTTGCTGTCTTGCACAAGCTCGCTCGTGCAACCACTCTATCACTTCTTTGAACTCTGTTCTGATATTACTGGGTAGAATATTCATCTCATCAAAACAATTACGAGCAAGTTCCTTCCACTCTTCATCTCCGTAATTAAGAAACCATTGGTTGTTCAATATTTTTACAACACATTCAGCACCGCATCTGCAATGTACTGGAGAGTTTTCAAGCACTGGGAATTTTTCAAGTGTATTGTTCTCTTGCAGCCATGCTCTAATTTTATCTCGTCCAAACTGCACCTTTTCATTATTGAATTGTAAACATTTTTCATTTAATTTCCCATCTGTAAACTCTTTGAGGTACAATTCCTTTGTAGCCTCTTCTAATTTGGAATCTGTTTGGTCTGATACTCCTAATTTCTCACAAATCTGTTTTGCAGGAAATTCTCCATATCCTTCTGTAACGATAATTGGAATAGGCTCGATTTTGGACGCTAATTCGTGATTTTTAGCCTTCAAATCCATCAAAGCTTGGTAATCCTTTGGTGCGTGAGCAGGAACTGACATTACCAAACCCGTACCCATCCCTGGCTCTACAAAGTCTGCAGGTAATACTGGAATCTCTCGTCCATCATGGTTTATTGCATATTGTCCTATAATTTCACTACCTTGTATATCTCCAATAATTTTCACTTGCTTTTCAAAGAATTCTATTTTATGTGCACACTCTTCAGAAATTATCCAGGTTTCATCATCTACTGTAACTTTTTTGTATACAGTATTTGGGTTGACCCACAAATTTGTAATTCCAAAAATTGTTTCAGGTCGAAGTGTTGTTACAGGGAAAATAAATTCACCTAGCTTGAATTTAATCAAGAAATTCTTCTCATCAATTTTGGGTTCAACATCACCCATTGTATCGTGTTGCGATACTGGATTCTGGTCTTTAGGACACCATCCAACTGGATGACTGCCTTGAATGATTCTACCTCTTTCTTTGAGTATTGTAATCTGCCACTCGATAAATTTCTGATAACCTGGAACGATAGTAGTAAACTCTCGTCTCCAATCAATTGAATAACCCATCTCGATCATTCCAGATTTTATCTCTTCATGGAAATAATCTGCAATCTTTATTGGTTCAACAAATGTTTTGATTGCCTCTTCAGGAACATGATATACGTTTCGCAATCCATCAAGAATTTCTTTCTCTCCTTTCTGAATTCTTTTGGCCATTCCAAGCACTGGAGTGCCAGTATAATGGAATCCCATTGGGAACAATACGTTATACCCTTGCATTCGATAAAACCTTGCATGAACATCAGCTAGTGTGTATGTTCTGCCATGTCCAATGTGTTGAGGAGAATTTGGATACGGATATGCAACTGTAATGAATTTTTTTGGTTTATCATTTGGGTTTGTCTCAAAGTCTTTTGATTCTGCCCACTTGTTTCGCCATTTAGTTTCTATTTCATTCCAGTTTATCATA